>CAZRFG010000004.1:0-31858 GCA_964599205.1 uncultured Victivallaceae bacterium | reverse complement strand
GTAAATTCCGGCGCTTCAAATCTGGGGCGTCGGACCGGACGGCGAGGATGAAAATCGGCTCTGCGACGATGTCGGATGCATCACCCGGACCGGCAAGTAAGCGGTCACAGCTGGCGGCGGGTGCTCAGCATCCGGGCGCGGTAGCGGGCGGGGGAACAGCCGTACTGTTTGCCGAAAAGCGAGTAGAAACGGCTCAGGCTCTGGAAGTTGAGGCGGCAGGCGATTTCCGCGATCTCGAGGTTGGTTTCGCTCAGCAGATGGGCGGCGTGGTTGATCCGGAGTTCGTTGATGTATTCGGTGGGGGACTTGTCGAGGTAGCGGCGGAAGACTTTGCAGAGGTGCTCCGGGGTGTAGCCCGAGAGCTGCTGCATGCGGTGGAGTCCGGCGCTGAAGTTCTCCGGCTTGTTCATTTTTTCGCACAGCTGCGACAGCCAGTCGGGAATGCCCTCGAGCTTCAAATAATGCTTCTCATTGAGGAAGTAACGGGCGAAGAGATTGACCAGCACCGACTTGATGTGGGTCCGCCGCAGCGTCGGCGTACAGCCCGCGCCGTTGAGCGACAAGAGCTCCTGCGAGAGCTCGTTCATCTGCTTTTCCTCGACCCGGAAGACCGCCGACAGCACCGGCTCGGTGTATTTGTGGAGAAAACTGTCGTCCTCGAGATACGTGCTGAGCGAAAGAAAAATATCGAGGTCAAAGGAGAGCAGCAGGAGTTCACACCCCTCGAGCTTCGGCGCGGGAAGAAATCCGTGGACGTCGCCCGGCCGGACGAAAACCAGCGAACCCGCCGACAGCAGCTGCTTTTCGCCGTTGACCCGGTGGATCACTTTGCCCGACAGCACCAGGATGATCTCGGGGCATTCGTGCCGGTGCTCGGTGCTGCCGGAGGCGGCGAGGGTGTGGTAATAAAGATTCCCCCCGGTCGAAATCGACGACGGCGCGCCGTGACGCTTCCACACAATGGTGTGAAACGACACGTCCGCTCCGGTAGCGGGATCGATGATGCCGTCGATTTCGAGCTGTTTTTGTTTCATGCTTGATAATATAAGTTTAATTGACCGGATTGCAAACCGGTGCTATATTATTCAACCTCATTAATAATCACCCGGGAGGGGCCGATGAAAAAATTCTGGAAAGCGCTGGCCGAACTTCTCTGCGGCCCCAAGTGGATGCTCGGACGCGGCCTGCTCACCCTCGGTGCGGCGGGCGCGATTTACTTTTATCCCGACCGCGCCCGCCAGATTTTCGCCGGGCTGGTCTGGGCGATTCCGGCGGCGTTGATCCTGTGGGCGACGCTCTTTGCGGGCAAAACCAAGTCGCCGCTCGCGGTGTGGTTCACCGCGGCGATCCCGGCGGCGGCGGCGATGATTTTCCTCGCCTTTGCCAAAATCAACGTGGTCGGGGTGTGGGGAATCGGCCTGTGGGCGTTCCTCGCGGCGATTTCACTCGGCTGGGCCGGACTCGGACGCAACGCCTGCTGGCAGACCCGGCTGGCGGCGCTGGCCGGGGCGGTGCTGGCGGGGGTGGCGGCGTTCCTCTTTGTCCGCCGCGCCAATCCTGATTTCATGGCGTCAAGCGCGCTCTTCGCGCTGTTCTTCGCCGCGCTCGGAGTGCTCCTCCTCGCGGCCATTCCCGTCACTGCCAACCGAAAGTAAACCCCCAATGGACATGACCTTCGACGAAATCAAAGACTTCCTCAACCGCAACGACCGCTTCAGCCGCCACAACGCGATGCAGTTGGTGACCCTGAGCAAAGGGTACGCCGAAGCGGAAATGGAGGTGACCGAACAATCCCTCAACGGCTTTGATCTCGCCCAGGGCGGAGCGATTTTCACGCTGGCCGACCTGGCGCTGGCGGGAGCGGCCAATTCCCACGGGATTCATGCGGTGGCGATGAACTCCACCATCTCCTACGTCCGCCCCGGCATCAAGGGCAAACTCCGGGCGGTTGCCCGCGAAGTCAACCGCGGCAAGCGCACCGGACTCTACGAGATCGAAGTCCGCAATGCCGAGGACAAATTAGTGGCCAAAGTGACCAGCACTGCGTTTTACCTTGAGACGCGCTTCAGCCGTTGAAGCCGGCGTCTCAAACAGCGTGAACTCGCGGTATTCGCCGAGTGCCGCCGGCACGGTGCCGCTGGCGAGGTAGAATTTATTGGCCTGATAGTCGAAAATCACGCTGTAGATGTTGCAGCTCAAGAGAATTTTGGGATTCCGCAGCAACCCGGCGAGATCCCGCCAGCCTTCGATCCGGCCGTCCCGGACGATGCGGTCGATTTCCCCCGAGCGGCGGTCGCCCCAGGCCATGTTGTCGGCGCTGACGATGCCGTCGCGGGCGGGCCGCTCCAGCACCTTGTCGTCGCCGCTCACCCGTTCAAAAACCGAACTCCGATGCTCGCGGGCACTGCTTAACCCGATGCAGAACGGCATCCCTTTGGGCATTCTGACGATCCGCTCGCGCGCTTCTTCGAAGCTCCGGCAGGTCTCGGCGATGTCGCGCATGGCGATGAACACCGGATAATGGGTTTCCCCGCCGCGATTGATCCCGAGTTGGTTGAAGGACATCGCAATGCCGTTTTCGTTGATGATGTCAAGCGCGCCGACCAACCCCGGAAAGGTGATGTGGACGGTCCGCAGCCGACCGCGCTCGTGTTCGCTGCGGACGATGGTGACGAGGTAGTTGCCGACGCCGCCGAGGTTGTCCCAGTCGAGGTTGTGGGCGTGAAGCATTCCGTTGGCGGTATCGACGTGGATCTGGCGGCAGCCGGAGGCGTTGAGCCCCATGTCGAGGAAACTGTTGCCGAGTTTGAGGGTGGCGGCATCGACCCCGCTGCCGGTGGCCAGGGCCTCGACTTCATCTTTCCAGCGCGCCGGGATGCGGTTGAAGAGATCGGTCGCCTGCCGCCGGTATTTGGGAAAGGTTTCGGGCGGGGCGAAACTCCGGATGTAGATTTTGTCGAGAAGCCGGATTTCCCACTTGAATTTCTCGCCCATCGCCAGTCCGCGTTCGCGCGGCACCCCGGAGACTTCGAGCACATGCGGCGCCGGCGCGGGGAGATAGCTCCACACCAGCTGCCGGAACCGGACTTGCCCGCCCGGCACCAGACAAGTGGTGACCAAAAGCAAAAGAATCACGCCGTAACAGATGAAACGGACTTTTTTCCATCCGCCCATGGGCGGCGACGGCGACGGTGTCGGTGTCGGCGAAGGCGCAATTTCGAGGGTGGTTTCACTCATTTGCATCACCAAAGAGCAAAAATTCCGCCTCCAGCGGCGCGATCGGGGCGGTCAATAGATAATTGCCCGCCGCATCGCGGGCGGGAATGAAGGGCCGCCATCCGCCGTCACGGCCGAGCCGGAGCGCCGAAGCGCCCAGCCCCGGCGCGGCAAAGCGGGGATTGGCGGCGGGGTCGAGCATCGGATTGACCAGTCCGATCAAGGTGCCCCGGCCGCAATTGACGCGATAGACGTGAAGAATGTCGTTGCCCGCGGTCATCGCCCACTTCGCCGACGGCTTGAGCGATTCGCGGATCGCCTGCTGGAGGAAAATCCGCCGGAAGTTGTTGAAAAAGCCCATGAAGAACTGGTGTTCACCCAGGGGGTAGGCCATGGTGAGCACCGTTCCCCCGGAAGCATTGCGAAAACGCAAGAGGCCCGGCGCCAGTTCGGCGCGGTCGAAACGCCGGATGGTCGAGAGAATTTCCGTTTCCGGCAGCGGAGTCATGGAAAGAATCCGCCACGCGCAGCGCTGGGCGCTCATCCGGGGCCGGGCGAGACCGTAAAGGGCGGCGTCATCGGAAGCGATCTCCTCGTAAGCGAAGCCGGCTTCGTCGAGCCCGCAAAATTTCGCGTCTCCGAAACCGAGCCGGTCGCCAAAACCGCGCGCCGCGAGAATCGCCGCCGCCCCGGCGTCGAGGAAGAGGACGCCCTTGAGCAGTGTTTCCAGCTCGGCGTCATCCAGCGCGCGGGCGATTTCGCCGGTCAGGGCGACGCATGAACCGCCCGAGGCGCGAGTGACGAAACGGGTCGAGAAGCCGAGCGTGTAGAACATTTCGCCGAGCGGCGAAGTCCTGCCGCAGAGTTCGCGGTACTCCGTCCCGGCGACCGTTTCAAGCGTCCGCGAGAGTTCGGGTTTGAAAAGAATCTCCACCCCCTCGGCGCGGTCGTCGTCAAGCTCGAGCGCGGTCACCGCGTCGAGCCGCGGCTTGAGCGCGGCCAGCATCGTCCCGAAATCGGGATCGAGGGCGATGCCGTTGCCCATCATGTCGAAGTGGTTGATGGTGATCCCGCGCGAGCCGTAGAGGACGCTGTGGAGAATTTCCCAACCGCTGTAGGCGGCGCTTTTGGAATAACGTCCGCAACGGGGGGAGTTTTCCAGCTCGGGATAAATTTCGACCGGCCGCCGGTAGTTGGCGATGGTGAGACGGGTTTCGACCGGCAAAGTCTGCATCGGACGCTGCTCGGTATAGGGCGGGAGATGGGGGCGGACCTGGAGCACGCGGTCTCCCGTCAGCGCCTGCTGGAGTTTCCACCAGTCGCGGCCTTCGGCGGCGTGGACGTCGGGGCAGGAACTCATCAATGCGAGGCGGCTTTCCGGCGAGGCGGTTTCGACCGCGTGCCGCAGCATTTCAGCGGGTTCAAGCAAAGTCTGGCGGCAGAGGTCGAGCCAGATCGCCCGCCACGGATGGGGTTTTCCCGGTTTCAGAATGTTGGCGAGGAGTTCTTCGCGTGAAACCGCTTTCACCCCCGCCATCGCCGCGAAACGCGCGAGGTGGAGCGGACAAAAACAGCCGCCGTATTTCATCGACGGTTCATGGTTGTGCAAGCGCCAGTCGTCCTCGACCCAGATGGTGACCGGCCCCAGCCGCGCCGCCATTTCGGCGAAACGCCGGGCAAGGTCGCGCTGCCAGGCGGGATCGAGCGGACAGGCGGTGATCGGCGACACCACGCCGGTCTCGCCGACCATCGGAGCAAAATCGCGTTCGGATTCGCCGAAGCGCCGTCCGCGCGACAAATGGCAAGTGGTAACCCAGGGGTTGAGGCTCATCGCGATCCCGGCCGCGGTCAGCGCCGCTTTGACCCGGCAGGCGAGTTCGAACCAGGGATCGTCGTAAGTCCGGCCGGGATAGCCTTGGAAAAGTTCCTCGGGATTGTGGAAAAACATCACTTCTTCGACCCGGCCGCGGCGGCAAAAATCAACCAGCTCGGCGATTCGGTCTCCTTCCGCGAAACCGGGGTCGACATAGTAACGAAGAATGTAACGATACCCTTCCATAACCAAACAATGTAGCACTTTTCACCAAATAAGCAAAGCGGTCTTGCAAAAATAATCAAAAAGAAGGCTTTTTTGACGAACTCCGCCGGAAGATTTGATCGGCGAGCTTCATATTTTCTCGAACCGGTACGCCAAAGGGGCAGCGCGATTCACAAAGACCGCAGAACATGCACGCCGAGGCCGGTATTTTCAAGGCGTCGTAATGCGCTTGCACCGTCGGCGGCACCGCGTCGGGAGTGGCGCGGGCGAGGTCGAGGTATTTGTTGACCGCCGCAATATCGATCTTGACCGGACAGGGGAGACAGTGGTTGCAGTACATGCATTTGCCGGAGAGACTGAACGAGGCTTCGCCGCCGAGGATCGACGAATAATCGAGCTCCGCCGGGGTCGCGTCGCAGTAGGCGACCGCGGTCTCGACCTCCGCCGGGGTGCGGCAGCCGACCAGCACGCTCGCCACCGCCGGGCGGTCGAGCGCGTAGGCGCAGCACTGCGGTACCGTGAGCGGCGCCGCAAACGGCGTCTGGTCGGGCTTGAGCAAACGCCCCGCCCCCAGCGACTTCATCGCGGTGACGCCGACCCCGCGCACTTCGCACTCGTGATAAAAAGCGGCGCGGTCGGGCAGCAGCCCGCCGACGTGGTGGAGTTTCTCAAAATCCTTCAAGAGGCAAAGATCCCACGCGTCGAAGCCCGCCGGCATCAAATCGTAAGCCGGGTTGACGCTGAACATCACCACGTCGAAGAGGCCGGTCTGGACCAATTTGCGCGCCGAAACCGGCTCGTGGCTGCTGAAACCGAGGGCGCGGATCGCCCCCGACGCCTTCAATTCGAGCGCGTAGTCGATCACCCCGTTGCGCTCCATGGTTTCAAAGTCGGCGTAGTCGTCGACGAAATGGAACATCCCGATATCGATGTAATCGGTCCGGTAGCGGAGCAGAAGATCGTCAAAAAATTCCTTGCAGTCGGCAAGTTCCCGCGAACGCTCGTACTGGCCGCGGAAGATCACCCCCAAATGCCCCTGGAGCATCACTTTGTCGCGCCGTCCGCGCAGCGACCGGCCGATCGCCGAGCGCACTTCGGGCTGCGGCATGAAGACGTCGAAAAGATTGATTCCATGCTCGACGGCAGCGCCGACCACCGCGTCGACCGCCTCGAAACTCTGGTCCGTCAGGTGTTCGCAGCCGAGGCCGATCACCCCCGGCCGCATCGTGCTTTTGCCGAGCGTGCGATAGATCATAAAGCCAGTTTCTCCAATGCTGTCCCGATCCGGCGGAGCGACTCCGTCCGGCCGAGAATTTCCATGATTTCGGTCGCCCCGCCGGGGGTCACCATCTGCCCGGCGACCGCGATCCGGAGCGGCCACATCACCAGTGCGAGCTTGTACCCTTTGGCCTCGGCATAGCTCCCGATCGCGGTGTTGAGCGCTTCGACCGTCCAGTCGGCGACTGGTTCGAGCGCGACGGCCAGCTCGGGGAGGATGGCTCTGGCGCTGTCGGGATCGGCTTTGCTCTTTTTGTTGAAAAAGAGGTCGAGACCGTATTCGGGAAGTTCGCGGAAAAAGCCGATCTTCTCCGGGATTTCCGAGAGGATCAGCACCCGCTGCTGGAGCTGCGAGGCGAGGAGACCCCACTTCGGCTCGATCGCCGTCCCGGCGATGCCGGAGAACGGGAGCGAAACTGCGGCGAAGGCCTCCGGCGACAGCGCCTTGAGGTATTCGCCGTTCATCCACTTGAGTTTGTCATAGTCGAACACCGCGGGGGCGTGGTTGAGCCCGGCCAGGCTGAAAATCGCCTTGAGCTCGCCGAGCGAGAAAATTTCGCGGTCATTCTTGGGCGACCAGCCGAGGAGCGCGATGTAGTTGATCACCGCCTCGGCGAGATACCCCTCGGAAATCAGGTTCTCAAAGCTCACCGAGCCGTGGCGCTTGGAGAGCTTGGCCACCGAACCATCCTCGTTGCGCCCCATGATGAGCGGCAAATGGACATAGGTCGGAATCTCCCAGCCGAAGGCGGTGTAGAGCAAATTGTATTTGGGCGTCGAGGGCAGATACTCGGAGCCCCGCACCACGTGGGTGATCGCCATCAAATGATCGTCCACCACGTTGGCGAAGTTGTAGGTCGGCATGCCGTCGCGCTTGAGCAGAATCTGGTCGTCGAGCACCTTGTTCTCGATGGTGATTTCACCGTATACCGAGTCGACAAAAGTAGTCGAGCCGTCGCGCTCGATCTTCTGGCGGATGACAAAGGGATCGCCGGCGGCGAGGCGCGCCGCCACCGTTTCCGGACTCAAGGCGCGGCAGCGGCCGTCGTATCCCCCCGGCGCGGCGGCGGCCTCGGCAGCGTCTTCTTCCTCTTTGTCGCAGAAGCAGTAATAAGCGGCGCCGCGCTTGACCAGCTCCTCGGCGTAGCCGCGGTAGAGGCCCTTGCGTTCGCTCTGGACGTAGGGACCGTAATCGCCGCCGACGTCGGGGCCTTCGTCGTGCTCCAGCCCGGCCTTGGCCAAAGTGGCGTAGATCACCTCGACCGCGCCCTCGACCAGCCGGTTGCGGTCGGTGTCCTCGATCCGCAGGATGAATTTACCTTGCTGCGAACGCGCCAGCAAATAGGCGTAGAGGGCGGTGCGCAAATTGCCGACATGCATAAACCCGGTCGGACTCGGGGCAAAACGGGTTCTAACCATCGCAAAAAATCTCCTCGTGTGTTTCCCTCCGGCAACGGTCCCGGAGCGGCCTTCATACTTTACATCACCGCCTCCTCTTTTACAAGGCGCGCGGTTGATTTTCCGGCGGTCCGGATGTATGGTAAATGATTCATCTTGGAGGAGAACTTGGAATGCTCAAAAGCCTGATCCGCCCGGCGATGATTTTCATCCCGCTCACTTTCGGTTTTTTCGTGCCGGTCGCCGGAGGATTGACCTTTCTCATCCGCTATTTCATCGCGGTGATGCTGTTTCTGGTTTTCCTCAAAATCAGACTGACCGATCTGCCCATCCGGCGGATTCATTTCAAATTGCTCGCCTGGAACCTCGCCTATGCGGTGCTGCCCTGTCTTGTTTTGAATCTCCTCGGCATGCGGCAGCTGGCGCTGGCGGCGTTCTTCACCGGCATCGCGCCGACCGCCAACGCGGCGCCGGTGATCATCAGTTTTCTCCGCGGCAACGTCGGGTTCGTGGTCGGCGGGGTGCTGGTGACCACCGCCGGGGTGTCGCTGGCGCTGCCGCTGCTGCTGCCGGTGGTGACCGGCAACTACTCCTTTGCCTTTGTCGGCAAAGTGGCCGAGTCGCTGTTCTGGGTGATCATCCTCCCGGCGCTCCTCGCGCTCGCCACCCGCAAAGTTCACCCCGCCGCCGAAAACTGGCCGGGCAAACTCCGCAACTTTTCCTTCACACTGTGGTCGCTCTGCCTCCTCATCGTCGCCTCCGACACCTCGCTTTTTCTCCGCCGCAACCCGGATACGCCGCATGACATTCTCTGGCAGATCGCCGGACTCTCGCTGGTGATCTGCGCACTCAACTTCGCCACCGGCTACTTCATCGGGCCCAGAGAATTCCGGCGCGAAAGCAGCCAGACCCTCGGCCAGAAAAACACCAACTTCACCTTGTACCTCGCCCTCACCTTCGCCAATCCGCTCGCCGCGATGGGGCCGATTTCCTACATCCTGTGGCACAACAGTTACAACGCGCTCCAGATGTTCCTTTTGGAACGCCGTCAGAAAAATCACACAAAATTACCATGAATCGCCAGATTTTCCTATTTACATTTTTGTTTCGGCAACTACTGTAAATGCGTAACCCCAATGCAAATCAAGGAATCGGTTATGAGAAAGAAAATCGCCTTCATCGGAGCCGGCAGTTTCGGCTTCACCCGTGGCCTGGTGCGGGACCTGCTGACGTTCCCGGCTTTCCGTGACGCTGAAATCGCCCTGATGGACATCAGCGACGAGCGGCTGGACTTCGTCAAGGCCGCGGTCGACCGGATCGTCGAAGCCGGCAAATATCCGGCAAAAGTGACGGTCACCAAGGACCGCGCCGAAGCGCTCAAGGGCGCCGACGGGGTGCTGATCACCATCCTCCAGGGCGGGGTCAAGATTTTCGCCTCCGACATCGAAATTCCCAAGAAATACAACGTCGACATCAACGTCGGCGACACCCGCGGCCCGGCCGGGATTTTCCGCACCCTGCGGACGCTGCCGGTGATGCTCGACATCTGCGCCGACGTCCGCAAATATTGTCCCCAGGCGATCGTGCTCAACTACACCAACCCGATGGCGATGCTCTGCCGCGGGATGCAGAGCGAATATCCCGATCTTGCGATTTCCGGCCTCTGCCACTCGGTTCAAGGCACCGCGTCGATGCTCGCCCGCTGGATCGGGGCCAAGGATGAGGATATCACCTATCTCTGCGCCGGGATCAACCACCAGGCGTTCTACCTCGACTTCAAGTGGAAGGGCCGCGACGCGTACCCGCTGATCCACAAGGCGATCACCGGCCGCAAAGAGGTCTACAACGAGGAGCTCGTCCGCAACGAAATGTACCTCGCGCTCAACTACTACGTCACCGAGTCGAGCGGCCACAACTCCGAATACAACGCCTGGTTCCGCAAGCGTCCCGAACTGATCGAGCAGTACTGCACCCACGGCACCGGCTGGAACCCCGGCGTCTACGCCTACATTCTCAACGAATACCGCAAGCGCGAAATCGACTGGAAAAAGAAGATCCGCGAAGAGCTCAAGAAACCGGTTACGCTCGAGCGCGGCCATGAATACGCATCGTACATCTTCAACGCGATCTTCGGCGACAACACGCTCTACGAGTTCAACGGCAACGTCCGGAACTTCAATCTGATCGACAACCTCCCCTACGGCTGCTGCGTCGAAGTCCCGGTGCTGGCCTCCAAGCGCGGCCTCGAGCCGATGCACGTCGGCGCGCTGCCGGCCCAGCTGGCGGTGCTCAACAACACCTCCGCCCGCTGCGAGGAACTCGCGGTCGAGGGCGCGCTCGCCGGCGATCCCAATCTGATCTACCATGCGATCCTCTTTGACCCGCTGACCTCGGCGGTGCTGTCGCTGGCGGAAATCCGCAACATGGTCAATGAGATGTTCGCCGCCAACAAGAAGTACCTCGGTCACTTCAAGAGCCTCAAAGTCAAAATCTGAGCAATCCTTCCCCAAAGCAAAAGCCCCGCGGAGCCTTTTCGGTTCCGCGGGGCTTTTTTCGTCGTCCGGGGATCAGACGCCGAGCTCAATCATCGCGTCGGCGACCTTGCGGAAGCCGGCGATGTTGGCGCCCAGCACGTAGTTGTCCGGCCGGCCGAACTCGGCGGCGGCGCTGCGGGCGGCCTGGTGGATGCCGGTCATGATCTGGCGCAAGCGCGCATCAACCTCTTCGCCCGACCAGGCGAGACGGATCGCGTTCTGGCTCATTTCGAGGCCGCTGACCGCGACCCCGCCGGCGTTCGCGGCCTTGCCGGGACCGAAGAGCACATGGTTCTGGAGCAAATACTCGGTCGCTTCGAGCGTGGTCGGCATATTGGCCCCTTCGCTGACGCAGATGCAGCCGTTCTTGACCAGTTCGGTCGCATCGGCGAGATCGAGTTCGTTCTGGGTGGCGCACGGCAAGGCGATTTCGGCGGCGGCGAGCCGCCACGGGCGCTTGCCCTCGAAATACTGCGCCTGCGGGAACCGGGCGGCGTATTCGGTGATCCGGCCGCGGCGGATGTTTTTGAGCTCCATCACAAAAGCGAGCTTTTCGAGATCGATGCCGCTTTCGTCGATGATCGAGCCGCTCGAGTCGGAAAATGAAATCACTTTGGCCCCGAGCTGGAGCGCTTTGTGGGCGGCGAACTGGGCGACGTTGCCGGAGCCGGAGATCATCACGCGCTTGCCTTCAAAGGAAGTGCCGCGGGTCTTCAGCATCTCGGTGGCGAAATAGACGTTGCCGTAACCGGTCGCCTCGGGACGAATCCGGCTGCCGCCCCAGTTGAGGCCCTTGCCGGTCATCACGCTGTCATAGGAGTTGACGATCTTCTTGTACTGGCCGAAGAGATACCCGATCTCGCGGCCGCCGACCCCGATGTCGCCCGCCGGGACGTCGGTGTCGGGACCGATATGGCGGTACAATTCGCGCATCAAACTCTGGCAGAAGGCCATCACTTCACGGTCGCTGCGCCCCTTGGGGTCAAAGTCGCTGCCGCCCTTGCCGCCGCCCATCGGGAGCGTGGTGAGACTGTTCTTGAAGGTCTGTTCGAAGCCGAGAAACTTCAAGACGCTCAGATTGACCGACGGATGGAAACGCAGTCCGCCTTTGTACGGCCCGATGGCGCTGTTGAACTGAATCCGGTATCCGGTATTGACTTCAATTTCGCCCCGATCATTGACCCACGGCACCTGAAACATCAACACCCGCTCCGGCATAACCAGTCGTTCGAGGATGCGGTGCTTGCGGTACTTCGGTTCGCGGTCGAGCAATGGCACCAGCGACGCCAGGACTTCGGTGACGCTTTGGAGGAATTCCGGTTCATTGCCGTTTTTGCGGTGAAGTGCTTCGAGCACCTCTTGGACATAGGCGTTCATCTGATCGTCTTTCTTTCATTTATGAGGTTGAACGTTGGGGTGCTCACCTTGTAGCACAAAGTGTGCCAATCTCTGTTTTTAGCAGGAAAAAAGATTTAAAAAAGAGATTTCTTGATCAAATAGCGACAAATTTGTCACAATTATAATGACTGTTCCATTTTTGTCACCAAAATTAGATAAATTCTCACTATAAGCGAAAAAATATGAACTTTGAGACATTTTTGTAATTTATTGACATAAATAGAATGGTTTTTTTTGAAAAACCGGAAAGATTTATTAGAAAAAAGTTGAAGATGGGACGAGACGAGACGGCAAAAGAACGGCAAAAATCAGGGGAAAGGGTTGAAGCACCGCAGCCCGGGCGCGGACAGAATCAACCATAGAGGAGGCATGAGCCAAGCCGCGTCAACCGTCCAGGCCGGACCGGCCCCGCTCCCTGGCTATTTGAGTTTTTCCAGCTTGCGGTGGCGGACCGTTTCCAGGTTTCGCTTCAGCCCGGGATGGCCGGGGTCGAGCATCAGGGCGGTGGCGAAGCACATTTCGGCAAGGTCGTCGTCGCCGCGGTTGAAGGCCAGCACCCCGAGCGCGTTGAGCGACGGACGGTGGGAGGGCTTGCGGTGGAGAATCTGCATATAGATCTGCTCCGCCTTCGCTACATCGCCCTGTCTTTCGGCCAGCAAGGCCAGATTGTAGGCGGCATCGGTCAGGTCGGGGTCGCGGGTCAGCGCGGCTTCGTAGTACCCTTTGGCCTCGGCGAAATCACCGGCCTCGGCGGCCAGCGAGCCCAGGTTCATCAGCGCTTCGCCGCTCTCCGGCACCGCGGCGGCGACCACGTGGTAAACCGCGGCGGCGCCCCCCCGGTTGCCGATTTCGTAGCTGATCCGGCCGAGCATGTTGCCGTCGCGGGCGGGGTCGTTGGAGTCACGCCAGAACAGCGCGAGCTGGGCGGCGGCATCAGCGTAGCGGCGCTGCCGGTAAAGCGCCTCGGCGTAGAGCGACCGCGTTTCCGGCGTGTAGCGCTCCGCCCGCGGCGACAGGAGGCAGCCGAGTCCGACCGCGATCGCCGCCCCGCCGAGAACGAAACCGTCGCGGCGGACAAACCGGGTGATCGCGTAGGCGGAAAGGACAAAGAGCACCGGCAGCAGCGAAGTCCGGTAACGCCCGCTGCAGACGGTCAGAATCTGCATCGCCCAGATCGAGCCGCCCCAGATCAGGAAGTGACGCCAGACCCCGAATTCGCGCCGCCGCGCCATCACCCCGATCCCGGTCAGCGCGGTCACCATCAGAATCGCAGCCAGCGCCACTCCAGAAGAGGACAGCACCGGCGTAAAGTTGACGATCGCCGGGGTATCCGCCCCCGCCGGAAGTTCGGCGGGCGAAAAAGTGATCAACGCCTTGCGTCCCCAAAGCAGCAGCATGTCCACCGCGTGCTCGCGCCAGAAGGTGAGCACTTTGCCGGCGTGGAGGCGGTCGACCGACACGCGTTGCAGCGCCGCTTCGCGGGCCGCATCACGGTGAAACGCCGTCCACGCCCGGCCGGGACGGATCATGCAGCTCCCGTCCGCACCCTGGTGATTGCCGAGATACAAATTAAAGGCGCTGTTGGTCTGCACCAGCACCGGCCGCTTGGCCAGCATGCTCTGGTAGATCGAAAACGGCGCAATCAGCGCCGCCGCGGTCAGCGCGAAAGCCAGCGCCGGACGGCGGAGTCCGGCGAAGCAAAAGAGATAGACCGCTTCGGCGGCGGTCAGCAGCAGCACCAGCGGATGGGTCAGGATCGCCAGCGCGGCGAACGCCCCCCCCGCGACGCCGTACCGCCAGGACCGCTTCTCCTCGGCAACGCTGACGCACCAGATCAAACCGAGGACGAAAATCGTCAAAATCGACTCCGACACCAGCTCGGCCTGGTGAAAAATCAACGGGGTATAAAGCATCGCCCAGCCGAACGTCCACTCCGGAATGCTCGACTCCGGCTCCACCCGCCGCCGCAGGAAGCGGTAAAAAAACACCCAGGCAAGCAGATTGAGCGCGAGTTGCACCGCCCGGATCACCGGGATCGAGGCATGGAGCCAGAGCAGCAAGGCAAGCAGCCAACTGTAGAGCGGCGCATGGATTTCCGGCAGCGGGTTGAACCAGGCTCCGGCGAGAATCTCCTGCGCCCGCTGGTAATATTCAGCGATATCCGGTCCGAGGGCGAGGCCGAAAAGCGGCGAGGCCGAAAATTCGCGCAGGTACTCCGCCCGCAGCAGAATCCCGGCGGCGAGCAGAATCCAGAATGGCTTGGACATTTTTTTCATGATGCACGCGGGGGGAAATCGAATTCGGTTTCGAAGAGGGCGGCGATGCGTTCGGCGGCGGCGGTCTCGTCGCCGCCGCTCACCCGGAGCGTGGCCTGCGAACCGCGGCCGAGTCCGAGCGCGAGGATGTTCAGCATGCTGTCGAGTCTGGTCACCTCCCCGTCGGGCGTCTCGATTTCAAAGACCAGGCCGGGAAATTCATTTTTGATCGCGGTCAGGATCACGCCTGACGGGCGGCAATGGATTCCGGCTTTGTTGCGGACGGTGAAGATTCGACTGGTCATTTGCTGTTCTCCGGATTTGCGATAACCGATGAGGCTTGAACGGCCTCCGTTTCGGAATGTGCCGCCCCGCCGCCGGCAGGATCATACGGTACACGGGAAAACCGGAAGCGCCCTCCTCCCGACTTCGATTCCGAAAAACCGGAACCGGCGCAAAATCCCCCATCTACGCATGCATCTGCAACTTGCTCGTTACTATACCGCACTTTTTGCAGAAAAAAAGTCGATGTTCTCAAAAAATATCATTCCCGCGGCCTGGTCTCTCCATCACAGCCCCGGCAAAAAGCCGGACCGTCGCCATAAATCAGCTCGCCAAGCCCGCCGCGCCGCCGTCTGGAGCGAACGGCGGTTTGCGCTTCTGAAATACCTGCAAAAAACTTCATTCCGGATCAAAATGACCCTTTTTTTTTGAAAAAAAGCAAAAATAGACCTGAAGGACACTGGACTTCAGCATTTTTTATGTTAAATTACGGGCTCGATGATTTTAACAGTGGTTTTTTAATTGACAATTCAACCCCCGGGAGAACCATCAGCAGCGGCCAATAACACGACTTCTTTTTGATCCCACACTCTTTCCGGCAACCGTCGGACAAGCTGGTTCGATTCGGTTGCAGCAGATGGCGAAAAATATTTTCGTCGATTTTTCACCTTGTTGCCGATAGCCTATATGAAAAAAACTTTTTCCCGTTGTCTCCTGCTGGCTCTTCTCGCGGGCATTGCCCTTCCCATTCACGCAAGCGAAGCCGATCTGGCGATCCCCGATCTTCACGCTGCCACCTTCCATTTCTTCGGTCACTCGATCTCTTCCTGGAATTTCCTGCTTTACGGCGCGCTGGTGATCGCCGGTACGCTGGGATTCAGTCTCCACCTCTTCTCGCAAGTCAAAAAGCTCCCGGCCCACGAGTCGATGGAGCGGGTCGCGGGGATCATCTATCAGACCTGCCGCACCTATCTTTTTCAGCAGGGCAAGTTTCTGCTGATGCTCTTCGGCCTGGTCGCGGTGGTGCTCTGCATTTACTTCCTCGGGCTGGTCGGCCAGTCGGTCGGCGTGGTCGCCCAGGTGCTGCTGTTCTCGATCATCGGGATGGCCGGTTCCTATCTGGTGGCCTGGTTCGGCATCCGGATGAACACCTACGCCAACTCCCGCACCGCATTTGCTTCGCTTCAGGAGCATCCGTGGGAAGTGGTCAACATCCCGATGAAAGCGGGGATGAGCGTGGGATTGTTCCTGATTTCGCTCGAACTCGTGCTGATGGTGGTGATTCTGCTTTTCGTCCCGCGCGACATCGTCGGGATCTGCTTCCTCGGCTTCGCGATCGGTGAATCGCTCGGCGCCAGCGCGCTGCGCATCGCCGGCGGGATCTTCACCAAGATCGCCGACATCGGTTCCGACCTGATGAAGGTGGTGTTCAAGGTCAAGGAAGACGACCCGCGCAACCCCGGCGTGATCGCCGACTGTACCGGCGACAACGCCGGCGACAGCGTCGGGCCGACCGCCGACGGCTTCGAAACCTACGGGGTGACCGGGGTGGCGCTGATCGCCTTCATCACCCTCGCGGTGAAAGAGCCAGCGATTCAGGCGACCTTGATCGTCTGGATCTTCAGCATGCGCTTTTTGATGGACTTTTTGTCCGGCTGCGCCTTTTTCATCAACCAGGCGATTTCCAAGAAACTCTACGGCAACAAAAAAGAGTTCGATTTCGAGTCGCCGCTGATGCGCCTCATCATCATCGCCGCGATCCTCTGCATTTCGGCGAGCTTCTTCATGAGTTATCTGCTGCTCGGCAGCATGAACGACAGCACGCTGTGGTGGAAGCTCGCGGTGATCATCAGCTGCGGCACCCTCGCCGCGATGCTGATCCCGGAATTCACCAAGTTCTTCACCAGCTCCAAATCCAAGCACGTCAAGGAAATCGTCACCGCTTCGCGTGAAGGCGGACCTTCGCTCAACATCCTCTCCGGGATCGTCGCCGGTTATTTCGGCGCCTTCTGGACCGGACTGCTGGTAGTGGTGCTGATGGCGGCGGCGTTCTTCACCGCCCAGCTCGGCTTGAGTGAAATTCTCGGGCCCTACGCCTCGATCTTCGCCTTCGGCCTGGTCGCCTTCGGCTTCCTCTGCATGGGCCCGGTCACCATCGCGGTGGACAGCTACGGCCCGGTCACCGACAACGCCCAGTCGGTTTTCGAGCTCTCGCAGATCGAGACCATCCCCGGCATCAGCGAAAAAATCGAAAAACAGTACGGCTTCAAGCCCAACTTTGAAACCGGCAAACATTACCTCGAAGCCAACGACTCCGCCGGCAACACCTTCAAGGCGACCGCCAAGCCGGTGCTGATCGGCACCGCGGTGGTCGGCGCGACCACCATGATCTTCTCGATCATCCTGCTGCTCGAGAAAGTCGGCTTACTCAAGCTCTCGCTGACCGACGCCCCGGTCCTGCTCGGACTGATCTGCGGCGGTGCGGTGATCTTCTGGTTCAGCGGCGCGTCGATCCAGGCGGTGACCACCGGCGCGTACCGCGCGGTGGAGTTCATCAAACGCAGCTTTGACCTCAACAAGTCCGAAGCCAGCATCGAAGACTCCAAAGCGGTGGTCAAGATCTGCACCCAGTACGCCCAGAAGGGGATGTGGAACATCTTCATCGCCCTGATTTCACTGACTCTCTCCTTCGCCTTCATCGACCCCAACTTCTTCGTGGCCTATCTGGTCTCGATCGCGGTCTTCGGGTTGTTCCAGGCGATCTACATGGCCAACGCCGGCGGCAGCTGGGACAACGCCAAGAAGATCGTCGAAGTCGAACTCAAGGAAAAGCACACTCCGCTCCACGAAGCGGCGGTGGTCGGCGATACCGTCGGCGACCCCTTCAAGGACACTTCGTCGGTGTCGCTCAACCCGATCATCAAGTTCTCGACCCTCTTCGGCCTGCTGGCGACGGAAATCTGCATCGAAATGAAGGCCAATCCGAGCCATCACGACTACTCGATGTACATCGCGCTGCCGTTCCTGGTCGTCGGCCTGATCTTCGTCTGGCGCTCGTTCTACCGGATGCGGATTCCGGACGTCGAGGGCGTGGCCTATCAGTGCGAATGCGGCGACGGCAAGAAATAAACGCCGCTCAGGCTCGATACGAGAAACGAATATCCGGTTTCGGATATTCGTTTTTTTTGCGCCCGGCTTCCGGCTTCGTGGCGCTTCAGCGTTCGGAGCGGTCGCCGTTGCGGTAGCCGATCGCCTCAAAGAGGTGTTCGTCGCGGAGGGCGGGGGAGTTGGCGAGGTCGGCGATGGTACGGGCGACTTTAAGGATGCGGTCGTAGGCGCGCGGGCTCAGCTTGAAGCGCTCGATCGCCTGCCGCAGCAGGAGTTCGCTCGCCGGGGTCAGCCGGCAATACTGCTGGAGATCGCGGCCGGCCATCCGGGAATTGGTATGGAACTGACGTTCGCGGAAGCGTTCCTGCTGGATCCGGCGGGCGCCGATCACCCGTTCGCGGATCGCGGCGGAGAATTCGCCGTCGGGGGCTTTGAGCAATTCGTCGCGGGTGAGCTGGCGGACTTCGACATGGAGGTCGATGCGGTCGAGCAAGGGGCCGGAAATCCGGCGGAGATAGCGTTCCTTTTCGGTCCACTTGCAAGTACAGCCGAGATCCACCTCGCCTCGGCCGCACGGGCACGGATTCATCGCCGCCACCAGCATGAACCGGGCCGGAAAACTGACGCTGCCGGAAGCGCGGGCGACGCAGATCGCCCCGGTCTCAAGCGGCTGGCGCAGAACTTCGAGCACATTGCGTTTGAATTCGGGAAATTCGTCCATAAAGAGGACGCCGTTGTGGGCAAGACTGATTTCGCCCGGCCGCGGATCCTTGCCGCCGCCGATCAGGCCGATGTCCGATGCGGTGTGGTGAGGACTGCGGAACGGCCGCGCGGTGACCAGCGGGCGGCCGTCGGAGAGCATGCCGAGCACGCTGTGAATCCGGCTGGTCTCCAGCAGTTCCTGGCGGGTCAGGGGCGGCAGGATGCCGGGAAGGCGCATCGCGAGCATCGACTTGCCGGTCCCGGGGGGACCGATCAGCAGCGTGTTATGGCCGCCGGCGGCGGCGATTTCGAGCGCCCGTTTGGCGCGGACCTGACCTTTGACTTCGTTGAAATCGGGGCCGTCTTCGGCGACCGCGGTATATTCGGCGAGCTCAGTGACGCAGGGGGTGCCGCGGTTGTCGTTGACCAGCGCCACCGCGTCGAGCAGGTGGTCGACGCCGTAGACGATCGGGCGGTCGACCGCCAGCGCCGCCTCGGCGGCATTGGCGCGCGGCACCACGATCACCGCGACGCGGGGGTCGGCGGCGAGTTTGACCGCGCTCGGCAACGCGCCCCGGACCGGGCGGATCTCGCCGTTGAGCGCGAGTTCGCCGAGGAATGCGGTGCGGGCCAGCCGGTCGCGGTCGACCGCGCCGTTGGCCCCGAGGATCGCCATCGCCATACCGAGGTCAAAAGCCGCGCCCTCCTTGCGGATGTCGGCGGGAGCGAGGTTGACCACGGTGGCCCCGCGCGGGAAGGCCAGGCCGGAACTCAGCATCGCCGCCTTGACCCGGTCGCGGCTTTCCTTGACCGCGGTGTCGGGGAGTCCGACGATCGAAACCGGCGGCTCCATTGCGCCGCCGCCGCGACCGCTGACGCTGACTTCGATTTCGACGCAGCAGGCGTCGATGCCGGTTACCGCGGCGGCATACGTTTTGGATAACATACCGTTCTCCCGAATGAATCGCTTCCGAATTCAAATCCCCCCGGCGGCAGGCCGGCAATCTCAAGCCGCCGCACCAGATACGGCTCGAAGCCGCCAACCGTGATGCGTTCGACGAAAAGTTTTCCCCCGGCGCGGTCGTAGGCGACCACCCGGCGGCGCGGAATATGGTTGAGTTCGAGCTCGAAGTCACGTTCGTAGAGCTCCTCGAGCACCGCCGGGTCGGCTTCGATGCAGTCAAAGTCGCCGAGCGAGCCGGCCGCCGCCAGCGGCTGCCGGGCGCGGTCGAGGCGAAGACGGAGGTCGCCCTCGACCTGGACGAACTTGGCGTAATCGGCCCGGAACTGCTTGAGCCGCTTCGGCCACTCGCGCCAGGCGGATTGCGCGCCGTAGCGCAGCAGGCCGTCGGCGTAGGCGGCGTCGAAGCCGCAGCGGGCGGCCAGCCTGACCAGCGCCGCGTCGTCGAGGTATTCGCGCACTTCGCGGAGAATCCGCCCCATCACGCGCCTGGCGCGGCCCCGGAGGCAGGTCCGGCGGACGCCGTAAACGTCAACCAGCGCGAATTCACCGCGCTTGGGAGCGTAGAGAATATTGCCGTTGTGAAAATCGGGATGGAAGAAACCGGAGTCAAGCATCCGGCGGATGAAAACGCACCATTCGGCGAGGAAGGCCTCGGGATCGCCGCCGCCGCGGCCGAATTCGCGTTCAAAGTAAGCGTTGACCGAGAGCGCGCCGGGAAATTCGCGAGTGATCAGCATCGAACAGGTCAGCGACTGGCCGAAGCCGATCGCGTCGACCACCGGCACCCCGGCCGCCTTGAGGGCGAGCGCGCTGTGAAATTCGCTCCGGGCGCGGGGAAACAATACCGCCCGCCAGAAGGTCAAAGGATTGTTCGCTTCGGGCATTTCGAGCTTGAAGTAGAAGCCGTCGCGGCGGAAGACCGCGCGCACCGGATTGATTTTGACCTGCTCGGTGCCGTCGTCGCAGCGATCGGGGCGCGGACCGAGTAAATTCCAATCCTCAAGTTCGAGGAAGTGCCAGACCCATCCCGCCGACTTGACCCGGATCATCACGCACCCCCTTTTTCCGGCATGAAACCAAGCAGGAACTCGGTGCCGCCAAAGTCGCGCACCACCGGATCGACCAGTTTGGAAGCTTCGAGAAAGGGCCCCAGCGACCCCGGCGCGTCGGGAATTTCCCAGACCACCAGCGCCCCCGCCGTTTCATTGCGGAACCGTTCATCGGCCATCAGGTCGCGAAAAAAAACAATCGATTCGGCATAAGGCGGATCGGCGAAAATCAGGTCGGGACGCACCCCCCGCCAGCTGCGGCTGTCGCGGACATCGCCGTTGACCACCCTCACCCGGCCGGGAGCGCCGGCTTTGGCGACGGCGGCGGCGTTCTGCTCGATCAAGGCGGCATGGCGGCGATCGCGCTCGACCAGCACCGCTTCAGCGGCTCCGCGGCTGACCGCTTCGAGTCCGAGCGCGCCGGATCCGGCGCAGAGGTCGAGCACGGTCAATCCGGCAAAATCGCCGAGGCTGTCAAAAAGCGCCTTGCGCGAGCGCCCGGCTGTCGGGCGCACGGCAAGCCCTCTTGGCGTTTCCAGATTGATTCCGCGCGCGGCTCCGGCAATGATCCGCATGTTATTCCCACTCAATGGTTCCCGGCGGCTTGGAGGTGATGTCGTAGACCACCCGGTTGACGCCGCGGACCTCGTTGATGATCCGGTTGGAGATCTTTTTGAGCAGTTCATAGGGCAGCTCGACCCAGTCGGCGGTCATCCCGTCCGAGCTCTCAACCGAGCGCAGCGCGATCACGTAGTCGTAGGTGCGGCAGTCGCCCATCACCCCGACGGTGCGGACCGGCAGGAAGACCGCAAAGGTCTGCCAGGTCTTGTAGTAGTAACCCGCCTTTTTGATCTCGTCGACAATGATTTCGTCGGCGTCGCGGAGGATGTTGAGTGTCCGCATCGAAACCGCGCCGAGGTGGCGCACACCGAGGCCCGGCCCCGGGAACGGCTGGCGCATCACCACTTCCTCGGGCAAGCCGAGCTGGCGGCCGACTTCGCGGACTTCGTCTTTGAAGAGGCGCGACAACGGTTCGAGGAGTTTAAACTTCATGTCTTTGGGCAGGCCGCCGACGTTGTGGTGGCTCTTGATCATCGCCGCCGGATTGCCGTCGACCGGAACGCTTTCGATCACGTCGGGATAGGTCGTCCCCTGGGCGAGGAATTCGGCGTCGGGAATGTTCGCCGCGGCGCGGTTGAAGACGGCGACGAATTCGTGGCCGATCACCTTGCGCTTGGCTTCGGGATCGTCGACCCCGGCGAGCTCGCACATGAAGCGGTCGGTGGCGTCGATGTAGTGGAGGTTCATTTTGAAGTTGTCGCCGAAGAGCTTGCGGACTTTTTCGGCTTCATTCTTGCGCAGCAGCCCGTTGTTGACGAAAATCGGGTGGAGCTGGTCGCCGATCGCTTTGTGGATCAGCGCCGCCGCCACCGAGGAGTCGACCCCGCCGGAGAGCCCGAGGATCACTTTTTTGTCGCCGACCTTGGCGCGGATTTCGCCGACCGCCTGCTCGATGAAGGAGTCCATCGTCCAGTCGCCGCGGCATTTGCAGATTTCAAGACAGAAGTTGCGAATGATCCGGGGCCCGTCGGGAGTATGGACCACCTCGGGGTGGAACTGGATGCCGTAGATGTCGCGGCCGGTGAAGGCGATCGCGCAGTATTCGGTGTTGCCGCTGGCGCCGAGGGTTTCGATTTCGGTATCGGGCGGCAGCTGGGCGACTTTGTCGCCGTGGGACATCCAGACCGGAATTTCGGCCTTGAGCCCGGCGAAGAGGCCCTGCGGTTTTTTGATTTCAAGCATCGCCTTGCCGTATTCGCGGGCGGTGCCCGGGACCACTTTGCCGCCGAGGGTGTGGATGATCAGCTGCAAGCCGTAGCAGATGCCGAGCACCGGCACGCCGAGCGAGAAAATTTCCGGATCGCACTTGGGCGAGCCGGGCGCGTAGACGCTGGCGGGGCCGCCGGAGAGGATGATGCCGCGCGGATTTTCCCGGCGGAGCACTTCGGCGGGGGTGTTGAACGGCAGAATTTTGCTGTAGACGTGACACTCGCGGATGCGGCGTGCGATCAGCTGGCTGTACTGCGAGCCGAAGTCGAGGACGATAATCTGTTCGTGGGCCTGGGCCATAACTTTTTCCATCGGGTTACGAAGTGATTGATACGATTTTTTCATAATATAGCATATTTGCCCGAAATTAAAACCGGCCGGGGTTTATTTTTTTGGCCGCGGTATTATATTAGGGCAGAATCCGGAGGAAAGCATCTTATGAACGATCTTTTGTACTGCTGCAAAATGCGCGATGAGTCCGGCTCCTTTGAAGCCGCCGCCGAGCTCTTCAACGCGCTTGAGTTTGAATTCAGCTCGTGGGAAAACCGCGAGGAGCGGACGGTCTACCACACCGTCTACGCCACCGACGAAAAAACCGGGCGCGACAACTTCGAGCGGCTCAAGACGCTGGTCAAGGAGTGGCGCGAATACGGCGTCGAACTCTCGGCTCCCGAGTATTTCGAGCTCAAAAAAGAGGACTGGGCGGAAGTCTGGAAAAAATACTTCCCGATCCTCCCGATCTCGGACAAACTGATCATCAAGCCGAGCTGGCTCGAATACACTCCGAAGCCGGGCCAGGCGGTGGTCGAGATCGATCCCGGCATGAGCTTCGGCACCGGCCAGCACGCCACCACCTCATTCTGCCTCCACGCGCTCGACCGTTTCGCCGGCGATCCCGGCGTCCGCAGCGTGCTCGACGCCGGCTGCGGCTCGGGCATCCTCGCCATCGCCGCCGTCAAGCTCGGCTACGCCCCGGTGGACGCCTTTGACTACGACCCCGACGCGGTGCGGATTGCGGCGGAGAATTTCACGCTCAATGCGATCACCTCGATCAACCCCGAAGTCGCCGACGCCGCAGTCTACCGCGGACGCCGGGAGGGTTACGATCTCGTCTGCGCCAACATCCTCGGTCATCTGCTGCGGGCCTACAAGCTCAACATCGCCTCCTGGGTGCGCCCCGGCAAATACCTCGCGCTGGCGGGAATCCTGAGCACCGAATTCGACGCGCTCGCCGCCGAATACACCGCGCTCGGCTTCACCGAAATCGAGCGCCGCGACGAAAAAGAGTGGACCAGCGGCTTGTTCCGCCAAACCGAGGATTGATGAAACCAAACCGGATCAACGATTTATACGAAGAATTCCTGGACGGCCCCGATCTTTTTGACGTGCCGTCGCTGCGGCGCAAGCCGGGCCGCTACCGCTCGCCGACGGTGGCGCTGTCGGTCTACTTCACCTGGCTGGCGCGGCGGCTGTTTACGGTGCCCGCCCGGCTGCTGATCCCGGTGGTGCTGCTGTCTTCGCTCTACGCCACCATTGCGGTCGACTCGATCAGCCGGCTGCTGCTGCTGTTCTTCTGCGTGATCGCCTTTTATGAGATCGCGCTCGGCTGGATTTTCCGCCCCAAACTGGAGATCAAGCGGCAGCTGCCGAACCGCGCCCGGCCGGGGGTGCCGTTCCGGGTTCGCTTTGAAGTCCGCAACCGCCGGCGGCGCCCGGCTTTCAATCTGACCTTCGACGACTTCGCGTACGCCGGCAAAATCGAAACCGTCAAAACCGCCGGACTGCCGGTCATCCGCGGCGGCGAAACCGCCACCGTCGAAGCCGAATGCCGGGCCGTGCGGCGCGGCGAAATCCGCATCTACCGGCCGCTGGCCGAGAGCACCTTTCCGCTCGGACTGGTCAAATGGAGCTGCCGCGGCACTCAATATGACCTGATCAAGGTGCACGCCGCCTTCACCCCGCTCAAAAATTTCGTGCTGCCGCAGCAGGGCGGCCGGGTCGGCAAAAACGCCATTCCGCGCTTCCGGACCGGCGACTCGCCGGAACTTGCCGGCTGCCGCGACTACCGCTCCGGCGACGACATCCGGCGGATCGACTGGCCCGGCAGCGCCCGGCGCGGCAGCCTGGTGATCAAGGAGTTCGCCTCCGAAAGCCGGAGCCGGGTCGGGCTCTACATCGATTTGTTCGCCCCCCAGTCGCTGTGGGAGCGGCGGCTGGGACGGCCCGCGCCGCGACTGGAGAAAGCACTCGAACTCGGCACCGCGGTGGCCGCCCAGCTCGAGCACAGCGAGAGTCCGATCCGCTTTTTCGCGGCGGGCGACCGGATTCACCCGCTGGGGGTGCCGCCGGGAGCGTCAACCTACAATGCGGTGGCCGACGCGATCTGCACGCTTGAGCCTTCGTGGCAGTGCCCGCTGCAGAACGCCCCGGCGGCGTTGTCCAACGCGCTCGCCGAGCTCGACGCCGCCGTGCTGATCCTGCTCGCCGACGACGACGCCCGGCGCAACTGGGTGCAGAGTCTCGCCGGACGCGGCGCCACGTTGAAAATCCTGCTGGTCACCGACGACCCCAAGGCGGATCCGCCGCCGAAATGGGAAATATACACCTTGTAGAACTCCGTTTTGTACGGTATATTATAAGATGGAGGTTCTGATGGAGAAACATTGTCAGCGCGAAAAGGTGATCGCGCCCCTCGCCGGGGTGCTGATTCTGCTCGCCGCTTTTGTCCTGTTGTACCAGCCCTGGCGGCTGGGCGAACGCGAGCTCTTCCGGCTGGAGGGGCTCTACGCGGCGCAGACGCTGGAGATGGACTACCGGCTGCCGCTCTCGACCGCGCACGGCATCGCGATCCAGAATGCGTTTCCGCTCTATCCGTATTTATCGAAGCTGGTGCTGGGGCTCACCGGGCTCCCGGTGGAGTTCGCGATGCGGCTGGTGTCGGTGGCGATGACCGCGCTGGCGAGCGTGCTGATTTACCTCACCACCATGCATTCGCGCTCCCACGTCGCGGCCCAGGCGGCGGCGGCGACCTATTTCGCGGTCAACATCATCTTTGACAAGACGCTCGACGCGTCGCCGGTGACCACGGTGGCCTTCGGCCTCCTGGGGGCGCAGCTGCTGTGGTTCTATTTCGGGGTTGAGCGGGCCAACTGGAATGCCGCCTGGCTGACCAGTTTGACCGCGCTGGCGCTGACCTTTTACGCCGGCGGCTTCACGGTCCTGCTGTTTTTCTTTTTCCCGCTGATCTTCATGCGCCGCCCGCTGACGCTGTGGGCGAAACTCGACAAGCCGGGACTGATCGCCGGGATCGTGATCTTCGCCGGAATGGTGTTGCTGTGGGCAATACCCTATCTGGTTTTTTCCCGGATCATGCCGTTTTTGTACTGGGATTTCGGCACCCGGAACTTCGTCGCGTACCTCGAACAGCTGCTGACCTTCCCGCGCGATCTGCTGTTCCGGTTCCTGCCGTGGACGCTGCTGGCCTGGGCGCCCTTCTGCGTGGCGCTCCAGCCGATCGATGAAACCCCGATTTTCAGCCGGTATCTCAGGACCATTTTTATCGCCAGCTTCTTCCTTTTCTGGCTGTTGCCCGGAACCGAAGCGCAGGATCTGTGCTATCTCGCCGGTCCCTTGGCGATCCTCAACGGACTCTATTACGAAAACGCGGTGCGGCGCTACGGCAAAGTGCTGCGTTTCTTCGGCCGCTGCGGCGGCTTCGCGGTGCTGGCGATGGCGCTGCTGCTGATCGCCTTCTGCTTCCTTCCCGAAAATCTGATGGAGCGCTTCATTTCGCTCACCAATTCGATCGAATTCCGCCACGCCACGCCCTATCTCGCCCGGACGCTGCTGGCGGCGGCGGCGCTCTTGCTGATCGCGCTCACCTTGCTCACCGGCAGCCGGCGGCGGCCGGTCTGGCTGGTGATGCTGCTGATCATGGTCGGCACCGGCATCTTTTTCTGGCAAAGCATCCACGTCTACCGGATTCAGGACCGCAGCAAGAGCGAACTCGGCGGCGAACTCCGCCAGGCGCTGACCGCCGCCGGCGCCAAGCCCGACGGCAAGCTGGTGATCTACAAAAGCGACATCCTCGACCTGTACGGCGAATGCCGTTACCTCGACGCCAAAGTCCAGAAACTCACCAATATTGCCGAACTGCCGAAATCGGCCGACACGGTCTACTTGCTGAGCACCGAATTTCCCCAGCAGCCGGACCGCAACTGGACCAATCTCCTGGCCCCCGACCGTACTTATCTGCGCCACCGGATCTGCCTCTGGAAGGGGGTGCTCCGGCGCGATTCGGATACCCCAAAGGTGGAGGAGGACGATGAAAAGTGAAAAAGCCCTGCTCGCCGGCCTGTCGCGAAGCGAACTGGCCGTCTTCGTCAAGCAACACCAGCTCCAGAGCTTCCGGGCCAACCAGCTGGCCGACTGGGTGTTTCAAAAACACCTGATCGATCCCGACCGGATGACCAATCTGCCGGCCGGGTTCCGCCAGACGGTCAAGGATGAATTGCTCGCCCCCTCCGGCCGGGTGACCGCACTCGACACCGCCGATGACGGCACCAAAAAACTCCTGATCGAATTCGCCGACGGCGAAGCGGTCGAGATGGTGATCATCCCGTCCGCCGAACGGATCACCTTTTGCCTCAGCACCCAGGCCGGTTGCCCGGTGCGCTGCCGGTTCTGCGCCAGCGGCGCGACCGGGCTCAAACGCAATTTGCAGCGCGGCGAGATGATCGAGGAGCTGTTGTTCGGCATCGCCGAAATCGGACGGCTGCCGGACAATCTGGTTTTTATGGGAATCGGCGAGGGCTTGCTCAACTTTGACGAACTCGCCGCCGCGCTGGAATTGATCACCTCGCCCGAGGGTTTCGGGATGGCGCAGCGGCGGATCACCGTCTCGACCAGCGGCATCGTTCCCGGCATCCGGAAACTTGCCGCGCTGGGCAAGGAGTACACGCTGGCGATTTCGCTTCACGCGGTCGATGACCAAGTCCGCTCAATACTGATCCCGGACGCCTACCGCTATCCGATCGCCGAAATCCTCGCCGCCGCCGACGAGTATCTGGCGACGGCGGGGCGGATGGTGACCTTTGAATACACCTTGCTCGACCAAATCAACGATTCGCCGGAGGACGCGGTCAAGCTCGCCGAGCTCAGCCGCCGCCATCACGCCAAAATTAACCTGATTCCCTACAACGAGACGGCGGGCGCATTCCGCCGTCCGTCGTCGAAAACGATTGAAACTTTCGCCGCCGCGGTCGAACGTGCCGGAGGCCAGATCACGATCCGCCGGGAACGCGGGTCGGATCGGAACGCCGCCTGCGGGCAATTGAGAAATTCAAGGAGCAAATCATGAAAGCGAAAACCTTGCTGCTGACCGCCGCCGCCGCGCTGCTGCTCGCCGGCTGCCAGTCCGACCCGAAGTCCGAAACCGCTCCGGCGGCGGAAAAAGCCGGCACAGCCGCCGCCGCGACCGCTCCGGCCGCCGCCCCCACTCCCGCCGAAGTCAAAGCCGAAGCCGCCGGCAAAGCGGCGTCCGGCGAAAAGAAAAGCTCCGCCCTCGACGCGCTGCTCGGCGGCGGCAAACGGCCGTCGATCGTCGACACCGACAGCTTCAACTCAACCGAGCGCGAAATCATCCGCGCCCAGGAGCGCGAACGCGCCCGCGATGCCCAGAAACTGGGCCCCGGCGTTTACGACAAAGAGAGCAAAGCCCGCAAAGACTGGGTGTTCTGACCCCCGACTAAAAACAGCGCCGCCGTCCGGACCGCGAAGGTCGGGACGGCGGCGTTGCTATTGCGGCCGGAAACAAAAACCGACCGGGCAGGCCCGGCCGGTTTTGGCGGCGTTACTTCTTCTTGTGACGGAGAAGCTTCAACTGCTTTTTGCGCTTGTGCTTGGCGATCTTCTTCCGCCGCTTTTTCTTAAGGTTACCCATTTTGCTGTTCCTGTGTTTAGAAATTTGCTGTTACGCAATTATCTTCATAATGTAGCGCAATTTTGCCGTTTTCCCAATCGAAAATCGCAAAAACTGCAAAAAAAACTTATTCAAAAATAATTGACCGGTAATCCTTGCCCGGCGGAATCATCGGCAGCACGTGCTCTTCGTAGCCGGTGTGGACGTCCAAAAGATAGGGGCCGTCGGCCGCCAGCATCTCGCGGATCGCATCCTCCAGCTCTTCGCGTTTGAAGACGTCGCGCCCGGGAATTCCGTAGCCGCGGGCGATGGTGACGATGTCCGGGTACGGACGGCCCTCCATGGTGCAATAGCTGCCGTCGCAGCCCTGGCAATGCTTGTCCGGTCTGCCGCTGCTGCCTTTGCAGGCTCCGAGCACGGTGTTGCCGCGGTTGCTGCCGTAGAAACGGTCTTCCCACTGCGCCACCATGCCGAGGTGCTGGTTGTTGATGATCACCATTTTGACCGGGATCTCCTCGACGTGGAGAGTGCCGAGCTCCTGGATGTTCATCTGAAAACTGCCGTCGCCGTCGATGTTGATCACCGTCCGGCCCGGCGCGCCGAGCTGGGCCCCCATCGCGGCGGGCAATCCGAAGCCCATCGCCCCGAGGCCGCCCGAAGTCAGCAGCTGGCGCGGGAACGAGTAATCGTAATACTGCGCCGCCCACATCTGGTGTTGGCCGACGCCGGGCACGATCACCGCCTGGCCGTCGGTCAGGCGCGACAAGGTCTCGATCACGTACTGGGGCTGCAGGCGGTCGGCGCGATATTTGTAGCGGGTCGGAAAATCCTTCTTCCATTTGGCGATCTCTTCGAACCACTCGGTATATTCGCCCCGCACCGGGGCGGCGTTGAGCCGGACCAGCACGTCGCGGACGTCGGCGACCACGCCGATATCGGCGACTTTGTTCTTGTTGATCTCGGAATCGTCGATGTCGACGTGGATGATCCTGGCCCCGCGGGCGAAATTGGCCGGATTGCCGGTCACCCGGTCGTCAAAACGGGCGCCGAGGGCGATCAGGAGGTCGCACTCGTTGGCGGCGTAATTGGCCGCCACCGTGCCGTGCATGCCAAGCCAGCTCAAGCTCAACGGGTGCCGCTCGGGAATCGCCCCGATCCCCATCAAAGTGGTGGTCACCGGGAGATTGTACGCTTCGACGAACTGGCGCAGCTCTTCCGAAGCGCCGGCGCTGATGATCCCGCCGCCCGCGTAGACGCAGGGACGGCTGGAACCGGCGATCGCTTTGCGGATCGCTTCGATCTCGTTGTCGCGGGCCAGCGGCGTGGGGTGGCCGGCGGAAGTCTGCTTCAGCGCGGCCCAGTCGACCGCCGCGGTCTGCTGCTGGATATTTTTCGGAATGTCGATCACCACCGGGCCGGGACGGCCGCTCGCCGCCAGCGCAAAGGCCTCGGCGAAGATACGCGGAATTTCAGCGATGTTAAGAACCAGGAAACTGTGCTTGACGATCGGCCGGGTGACCCCGATGATGTCGGTCTCCTGAAACACGTTTTTGCCGATCGCGGTGCTCGGCACCTGGCCGGTGATGAAGACGGTCGGGATCGAATCCATATAGGCGTCGGCGATGCCGCTGACCAGATTGGTCGCGCCGGGGCCGCTGGTGGCCATGCAGACCCCGACTTTGCCGGAGGCGCGGGCATAGCCGCCGGCGGCGAAAGCGCCGCCCTGTTCGTGGCGGGGCAGAATCACCCGGATCGCGGAATTGATCAACGCCTGATGCAGCTCGATCGCCATGCCGCCGGGGTAAGCGAATACGAGCTCTACGCCCTGTCTTTCCAGACATTGGACGACGATTTCGCTTCCCTTCAACATTTTGATCTTTTGGCTGCTCATTTTTTCACTTCCTGTTTAGCCGGGGCAATCCCCATAACCACCCCGTTTTTGAGATTCGGGTAATATATCGCCGAAACCGGCAAAAAGCAAATTCCACCAACTTTTCCGTCCCGACTCTTCAAGCTCGAATCGAACTCTTTCGCCGCCGGGTTTTCCTCCGGTCCAGCCTCGCGCGATCGCCCGGCAATCGATCGGCTGATCATTATTTTTTCACTTTTTCATCACCTGTCGATATATTACTCTTGTTTTTTTCAAAAAAGTGTACTATAATTTTTACCGGAAAACCACATCGATGTAGTTCCATAAAATGAATCAAAAGCAGGAGCCTGCATGAAAAAATTGCTTTTGCCGATACTGTCCGTGATGACCTCCGTGCAAGTCGCCGCCGCCGATCCGGTATCCCCGTGGGATCAGAACCAGACTGAAATCAAGCCCGGCGTCCGCTGCCCGATCCGGTATCCGGAAATTTTCACACGCGAGCGCGAGCAGTTTGCCTACAACCCGCGCTTCCTGCCGGGCCAGATCACCTTTACGCCGGACAACCGGCCGGTGATCCGGATCGGCCTCGCCACCGCCGCCGACGTCGGCAAAAACAAGCAGACGGTAACCACCCGCGAGCCCGGCGAAGTCAATCTGATCCAATACCTCGAGCGCGACGGCAAATGGCGCGCGACCGACGGCCATGTCAAAGCGGTCAAGGCGCTGCTCAAGCTCGCACCCGACGCGCCGCTCGCGGTGACCTTCGGCGAACGCACCTGCGACGCGGTCGAATTCGACGCCAAAGGCAACGCCTATACCCTGGTCGCCACCGCCAAGGGAAACTATCTCGCGGTCTCCACCGACGGCCTCAAAACCTTTTCGGCAATCCAGGTCCCCTACGGCAACGCCCGGCTCGAACCGTACCGGGTCAACGCCGACCGCAGCAATCCCCCCTCGATCCTCGCCGCCGGCGGCGGCAAGTACTTCCTGGTGCCGGTCAAGCTCGAAAACGGCAAAGTTCCGAAACTCGAACCCGGCATTGTGCTCGCCGAGCCCGCCGCCAAGCCGGTCGCCCAGATCAGCACCATGGCCGGCGACGGCGCGCCGATCCTGACCGCGAACGGCAAAACCTTCTTCGCCTACATGAGCGAAATTCCCGCCGCCGGGCTCACCGGTTCGCCGCAATATATCCTCGAGTATGACCACCAGACCGGCAAGGTCGGCGCGCCGCTCCTGCTCGGCAGCACCGGCCACCAGATCGACGGCCACAACCTCCCGGTGATCGACATCGACTCCAAAGGCTACATCCACGTCATCGCCGGGGCGCACTGGCACTCCTTCAAGCACTTCGTCTCCAACCATCCGTGGAGCGTGGCGGGCGGCTTCCGCGAACTTCCCGGGGTCGGCACCGCGTCGGCCAACAAGTGGAGCCGCAACGGCCTGAGCTACCCCGGCTTCGTGATCGACGCCAAGGACACGCTCCACCTGATCGCCCGCGGCCGCAGCCAGAGCATCGCGGCCAAAGATCGCGCCGACGAGTACAACGAACGCTACACCGACAAAGACATCAATTACGGCCTGGTCTACTTTCGCGGCACTCCCGACGGCAAGTGGGAGGTCCGCCGCGACCTGGTGATTCCGGCCTGGCCGCGCTACGGCAATCTTTATCACAAGCTCGCGCTCGACCGCAAGGGCGGGCTTCACGCCACCTACTATTACTATACGTCGCGCCTGTGGCAGCTCCCCGGCGCGCTCAAAGCCTACCAGCAGCGCTGGCCGGAGGAAAAGGTTCCCGACGGCGAAGCCTGCGACAAAGCGATGAAAGCCCACGATCCGGTGATCGTGAGTTCCTTTGACGGCGGCGCGGTCTGGGCGCCGGCCACCACGGGAGATTTCCAGAAAGCCGCGAAGTAACCACGCCATTCAATATGAGGTCAAGTATGAAAGAAAGCCCGAAAAACTTTACCCTGATCGAACTCTTGGTGGTGATCGCGATCATCGCCATCCTCGCTTCGA
>CAZRFG010000003.1:3006-35127 GCA_964599205.1 uncultured Victivallaceae bacterium | reverse complement strand
GGCGCTTTTCCAGGCGGTTTCGCCGAGAACGGGCTCGAGCGGGGTGATCCGGCAGGAGAAGCTGAAGCCGGGGTCGAGCTTACGGTCGAGGAGTATCTGTTCGGCGGAGGGCTGGGCGGCGGAGCCGAGGGAAATGACGGTATCGGCTTTGACGGCGGCGGCGGGAACCGGGCGCAGGCGGACGGTGTACGTGAGTTTGCCGTCGGCGGGGGCGGCTTGTTCGTAGGCGACGACCTGGCAATCGGGGTTGGCGGCGTCCCATTCGGCTTCGAAGGCTTTGGCGGGGGTGACCGACCATTTGCCGGGAACGGGGGAAGTGACGGTGATATCGAGGGCGCGGCCGTTGTTGGTGAGGTGAAGCGTGTTGCCGTCGATGACGGCGGCGCTTTTCTGGATCAGCATTTGCCAGCGGAGGGTGACGCCGGGTTTGACGCCGTCGATTTGATCGGTGATTTCGAGGCTGCGGTCGGGATTGAGGCGAAAAACGCGACTGACCTGACGGGCCGAATTTTGGTAGATTGCGGAGAGGTCGACGGTGGCGCCGGACTCGGTGCATGCGGTGATTTCGGCTTTGGCGGTGGGAATTTGGAGTTGGCCGTCGATGCGGAGGATGTTGTGGCTCGCGGGGCCGAAGCGGAAGATTTTCCAGCGGTCGGAGCCGGGCTCATAATTCCAGAGGGTCATTTTGCGGGCGAGGAATTTGCCGTAGTTGTCCTGGCCGAGGTCGGCCGCCCAGCGCACGCCGTCGGCGTCGTAGACGAAACTGCCGGCGTCCATGTGGCCGTGGGCCCAGCTGGGGGAACCGGCTTTGACCCCAAGAAAGGCGTCGTTCTCATCCCAGCCGGTGCGGAACATCGCGACCGGGACGGCGGCATCGGCGCCGCTGAAATAGAATTTCGGCGCTTCTTTGGTGCCGGCGGCGTAATCGGTGAAGAAAAGCATCGCCAGCGGCATCATCCGGTTGCCGCCGCGACTGACGTCGGAGCTGCGGCGATCGCCCATGTTGAGCAATTCGCGCTGCGACCGGGCGGGAATCCAGTCGGGCCGGGCGAAACGGCGGGCGAGCCAGACCTGGGCCAGGTCGATCCCGATGGCATAGCCGGAGTCGGCGTAGCTGAAGGACTTGCCGGTGGGGGACTTGACGGCGAGGATGAAGTCGCCGGTCTGGCTGAAGCCGGGAGCTTCGGAGAGGCCGAAATCGGTGTTGAAAGCGCCGTCGAGCAAAGCAAGCAGAGCAACGGTGAATTCGCTGCCGTAGCTCCAGTAGACCGGGCCCTCGGGGTATGCGCCGCGAGGATAATAAGAGGCGTGCATCGAGCGCGGCAGGTTGTTGACGGCGCGGCTGATGACGGCGGCGGCAAGCGCGGGATCACGCTGGTACGTCGCGAGCGCGCCGGCGACCATGCCGGCGTGGCAGACCTGATTCCAGTTGTTGGTGCCCTCAACCCACCAGGTGAGAGAATTCTTTGCGAGGGAGGGACGGAGGCCTTTTTCGATGATCGCATTTTCCAGCAGCTCGCGATCGGCGGGCGTCAGGCGGTCGTAGAGCCAGTCGTAACCGAGGGCGATCGCCAGCGTCAGCTCGGCGGTATCGAGATAGTGGCGGGGGTTCCAATCGGGGAAAACGGCGGCGTGGCGCATTTCGGCAACCGCCTTGTCGGCATATTCGGTTTTGCCGGTCAGGCGATAGGCGAGAACGAGGGTGTTGATCCGGTAGAGAATGTTGCGGCAGGAGTCCAGCATCTGGTCGCCGTCAAATTTCTGCGCAACAACATCATACCCCAGAATCAGGTCGGCTTCATGCAGGATCCGGCCGGCGTAAGCGGTTCCGGCCGGGGTTTGCCGGGGTAGTTCGAGGCTCTTGAAATCACGGATGAAAAGGCGGGGATGACCGGGGTCGAGCGCGGCCAGGCGGCGGGCGATTTCCGTTTCGGTAACCGCTTGCGGGGCGGCGGCGGCGGACAGCGCCGCGACGACGGCGGCGACGATGGCGAATGGCTTGAAACCGGTCATCTTGTACTCTCCTCAGTAATAGCAGCGGCCCTGGTTGAGATCGATATTGAACGACAGCGGCGCGCCGGTGCCGGTGCCCCAACCGCCGAGGTCTTCGATTTTGGCGGTGTTGACGTGGCCGTCGGCGAATTGGGCGTTGGTCTGGGCTCCGAGGAGCGGGATTTTGTTGTTGTAATCCTTGTAGCGTTCGACGTATTCGCCGGGGCCGCCGTGGCGGTAGGCGATGTGGCGGTTCCAGTTCCCCTTGGCATTGTCGACCATGATGCTGTCAAAGGTCTGGAGGACCATGGTCGGCTTTTTGAACGAGCCGATTTTGCGGCAGAAGGCGTCGTTGCGGGTCCCGTAATAGGTGTTGCCGGACCCGTTGGCGTTGAGGTTGAGCGCGTAATGGGTGCGGCGGAAGTTGCCTGCGCTCGACCAGCCGAAGCGGATCGGCTCGGAGGGACAGGCGAAGGTGCCGCTGGTTGAGTTGAGACCCTTGTAGGTCAAGCCGTAGTTGCCGGAGGTGCAAACTTTGTTGTTTTCGTCCTTGCCGGCAAAGATGTAATACCAATAGAGCTCGACGCCGCCCGGCATGGGTTGCATTTCGGGGCAGTAGAAGTCGGCATTGTCGGCGGCGTAGAGCTGGTGGGTGGTGCCGATCTGGCGGAGGTTGTTGCTGCAATTGGAGCGGTGGGCGGTGGCGCGGGCGCGGTTGAGGGCAGGCAGCAGCATTGATGCGAGGATGGCGATGATCGCAATCACCACCAACAGTTCGATCAGGGTAAAACTCTTTTGTTGCATGATATCGGATTCCTTTGCGGGGTTGGGGTTCAGATCAGGAACGGGCAGTTGTTGATGATAATGCTCATCGGAAAAATCTGGCGAATCGGGCGCTCGGGGATGCTTTTGTTGACGCGGCCGGCAAGATATCCGATCGCGGCTTTGCACATTTCGGCGAACGGCATCCGGCCGCAGGACACCGAGCTGTCGGGAAACGACGAGCAGTTGCGAGTGTCGTCGAAGCTGAAAACGTAGACCGGCTTGTTCAGTTCTTCGAGCGCACTTTCAAGTGCGGTATGGACCCGCGAAAGGTAATATTCGCAACTTACCACAATCACATCCGGACGTTCGGCGATCAGGCGGTCGGCGATGTTCCGGTAATGCGTACAGTCGTCACGGGAAATGATCAATTCGTCGCGGACCGGCAATCCGAGCCGGCGGTGGGCGGAGCGGTAGCCGAGTTCACGCATGTAGGGGGCGTAGATCATCGGGTTGCCGGACCCTCCGACAAAAAGGATTTTTTCGGCGCCGTTGCGAAGCATCCGGCCAACCACCCGGTCGGTTTCGGCGGCATAATCGACGGCGACGTAGCCGAGCGCAGGGTCGTCGGTGATCCGGTTGAGCAGCAGTACCGGCTTGCGTTTGGCAAGCAGCGATACCCGCGGCAGATCTTCGGGATCAAGGAAGGGAAAGAAAACCGCATCGACGGTATCGCCGGCGAAAAGTTCCTCTTTGCCAAGCAGCAGCAGATTGCAATTGCGCTCAGTACATGCACACTGGGTTTCACGCAGCACGTCGGCAACGAAATTACGCTGAATGCCGCCCCAGTCCGGAGCGGCTTCGACGCCGATGTTGAGGCGCTTGACTTCGACGGCTTCGACCGGAGTGGGAAATTTGACAAAGGTGCCGATGCCGGAGCGCCGGTAAATTTTGCCGTCTTCCTCAAGGCGGGCGAGGGCTTTGCGCACGGTCATCCGGCTGACGCAGAAGTCGTTGGCGAGATCCTTCTCTGACGCAATCTGGGTTCCCGGGGTCAGCAATTGACAGTCGATCTGTTTGCTCAGCGACTCGTAAACGAAGAGATAGCCGGTCTTTTTCATGTTTTTATTCCTGATGATGAGTATATAAAGACTATTTTTAGACATGTATACTTTATGTGTCTATTATTATAAACAAAAAAGGAAAAAATGTCAATGGCGAAAGCGTAAAATTTTACCATTTTTTCAAAAAACGTTTTTCCCGAGCGGATTGAAGTCCCTCAAACATCCGCCGGAAAAGAGAAAGAAAAAGAAAAGAAATCCCCCATCTCTCGGATCCCCCCATCCCCAATCCACACTGTTTTTGGGCGTGAAGCACGGAAAAGGTCGCGTTTTGCCGGAGGAGGTTAAGGAGCGTACTGAAGTACGCGACTGCGTGACGACGACAGGCAAGGCGCGAAATTTTTCGTGATTCGCGCAAAAAAAAACCCGCCGGACAGGCGGGTGGAGGAATATCTGAAAGGCTTTGGTCCCGACCGGCTTACGGCTGGGGTTTGGCGGCCGGTTTGTCGGCCTGCGGTTTTTTCGGCTGGGGCTTGGTCAGGCGCTCGAATTCGGTGTTGATCACTTCGTCTTCGTTCTTGTTCTGGTCGTCCTTGAGCTTGGCGAGCTGCTTTTCCAGATTTTCGATCCGTTTCAGGCGGTCGGCCTGGACGGCTTCGTAATCCTGCTTCAGGAGAGCCATGATCTGATCTTTGACTTCCGGGCGCTTGGCCTCCGGGGTGTTGCGATACTGGCGGCAGAGCGCCTGGATTTCGGCCCGGCGTTTCTGGGTTTCCGGGGGAATTTTGTGCTCCTTCTTGACCTCCTGAGGCGCTTTCACGACCGGAGCGACCGGAGCAACGGCCGGAGCGGTCGGAGACGGTTTGACCTCCTCCGCCCAGGCGGCGGCGACGACCGTTCCGGCAATCAGGATCAACCCAAACTTCTTCATGCTTGTCTCCGGCTTATTGTTCGATCACGGCGATGCGCCACGGATTCTGCTTGAGTTCGGTAATCTTGTCGGAGAGCGCCGTCAATTCGCCGCTGCCGTCCCAGGAGAGCCGCAGCTCTTCCGGCGTCGACGGCGCGCAGTCGCGGGACATCACCCCCTCAAACACCACCATGCAGAGCCCGATCAGCACCCCCGCCGCGGTAGCCATCACGAAACGGGTCAGCCGCTTGTGGCGGCGGTGCTGGATCAACTTCAACCGGATTTCGGCAAACGGCGGGGTCTGGAACTCGCGCTCCGGCAGCGCCAGCACCATTTTTTCGAAATCATCGTTGATCATCTTTCAACCCTTTCCGTAAAAACGTCATACAATAATGCATCCGGCTCAGCGCAGTGTTGAGCGGACACTTCTGCAACTCGGCAATTTCCTTGAAACTCAACCCGGTGCGGCGCAATTGAAACACTTCGCGCTGCAATGGCGGCAACAACTCCAGCAACCGGTCCACCCGGGCGGCCATATTTTCAAAGGTCTCCGTCTCGTCCGGCAAACCCGGTTCGCCGGCGGCATCGGGCAACTCGCCGTCGAGAGTCAGCGTGACGAACCTGCCGCGCCGCGCCCCGTTGCGGAAGTGCTGCATCAGCAAATTGCGCGCCACCTGAAAACTCCATGCCGCGAACCGTTCCGGATTGCGGCAGCTGCCGATTTTGTCAAAAATCCGGATCCACAATTCCTGGAAAAGATCGTCGGCATTGGCCCGGTCGCCGCTCAGCATCCGGTTGAAGTACGCGTAAAAGGGGAGCCTGAAGCGCTGGTAAAGCTCTTCCGCCGCGCCATCGTCACCTTTGGCACAGCGCTCCACCAGTTCGGCATCCGTCAGCATACCTTCTTCCTTTACCATAGAAGACGCCCCTTGCGAAAAAATATTTTCCGCCGAATTGAAAAAAAGGCAAGCCGGGCTCACGCCGCCCGGCTCTCAGGTGTTACTGCTCTTCGAAGACCACGTCGTCGAAATACGCTCCGGCGCCTTCCTGGCCGTAGTTGGCGACGATGATGAAACGGGCGTACTTGGCGCCCGGCCAGAACTTGTCGTAGGGGGCGCCGTCCGTGGCCTGGCCGCCGATGGTGACGCTGTATTCCTTCCAGTCCGCCGGAATTTTGCCGAGGAGAATGCTGTAGCAGTGGCCGGCCGCCAGATCGTGGAGCCGGACGCGGCTGTCTTTGGCCACCGCGACTTTGAGCGGGGCGGCCAAAGTCAGATCCCAGCCGTCACCGTTTTTGGCCGCATCCTTGATCGCCAGCAGATTGCGGTTGGGCAGGTCGCTCAGGTCCGATTTGGCGTTGAGCGCCAGCACCATCGTCTTTTTCCACTTGGCGGCGTCGGCCACCCGGATCAGGGTGTCGCCCGGCTTGGCGTCGGCGAGAACGGCGGTCTCGGTGTCGGCAATCGGATTGACCGCGTTGCGGAGGATCGGCGCTTTGTTGGCATCGAGCAGCATCAGGCCGATATAGGCGCTGCTCAGATTCTGCGGATTTTTGGATTTGGCGGCGACTGCGAGCTTGTAGGTTTTGTCCGGCTTGATTTCGATGGTTTCCGGCGAATAGACCCAGGCCGACTTTTCGCTGATCTCAAAACTGTTTTTGCCGCTTTTCGGATTCTCCGGACTCAGCACGGTTTTGCCCCAGGCCGCCGTTTCCGCGTCGCCGCTGGGGAAAAGGTTTTCAGCTCCGGCCGTGAGCAGGGTTCCGGCGGCGAGCAAGGTCAGTGCGAGTTTCATGGTTTTCCTCCTTTTGAGTCAGGTTGAACTTTATTTTATTTCCGGTTGATGGCATGAATGCACTCGCCGTGGAGCGCGTGAAGCGCCTCCATCGTACCCTCGGCGAGGGTCGGATGCGGCCAGACCGCGTCGCCGAGTTCGCGGGCGGTCACCCCGCGCTCCAGCATCGGGCCCAGCGGACCGACGATGTCGGAGACATGCGCCCCCGCGGCGTGGACACCCAGCACCCGGTCGGTGGCGGCATCGGCGATCACCTTGATGAAGCCCTCGGTTTCATCCATCGCCAGCGCTTTGCCGAGCCCGGCCAGCGGGAACTTGCCGACCCGGTACGCGAGGCCGGCGGCTTCGCATTCGGCTTCGGTCAACCCGGCGGAAGCGAGTTCCGGGGTGGTAAAGATACACCCGATCCCGCCAAGATGCAAGGGCGCCGGCTGATTTTTCGCCAGATGCGCCACCGCCGCCAGCGCCGAGGCGCTCGCGTAGTGGGCCAGCATCGGGTAACGCGCCACCGCGTCGCCGACCGCGTAAATATGGGGCTGCGAAGTCTGGAACGAAGCATTGACGTCGATAAAACCGCGCGGATCGCAGGCTACGGCGGCGGCGGGTAAATTGAGGCGCCCGGTATTGGGCTTGCGGCCGATCGCGAGCAACAGATAATCGGCGGCGATTTCGAGTTCGCCGGCCTTGAGCCGGACTTCGTCCGCGCCGGGGGCGACGGATTCGAGCCGGGTCGAGGTGAGAATCCTCACCCCCTCCATCTTCAAACGCCGGGTCAGAAGTTTAACCCCGTCGGGATCGTTCTGGGGCAGCAGGGTGTCGAGCATTTCGAGCAGCGTCACCTCGACTCCCAGCGCGGCAAAGAGCGAGGCGAATTCGCAGCCGATCACCCCGCCGCCGAGGATGGCGAGGCGCTTCGGCAGCTCGGGCAGCGCCAACATCGCGGAGGAGTCGAGAATCCGGGGATGGACCGGCACCCAGCCGGGGTGGATCGGGACGCTGCCGGGAGCGAGCAAAAAGTGCTTCGCATTGATCGACTCCGCGCCGTCGCCGACCGCGAGTTCGGACGGCGAGACGAAAGCGCCGACGCCGGTGAAAACCGTGACCTGGTTGGCCTTGAGCAACGAGGCGACGCCGTTGGCGAGCCTGGCGATCACCGCGTCCTTGCGCTGCCGCATCGCCGGGTAATCGATCGCGACTTCGCCCCCGACGCGGATGCCGAAGCGGCCGGCGCGGCGGACCTGGCGCAGCGTTTCGGCCGATGCGAGCAAAGTTTTGGTCGGAATGCAGCCCCAGTGGAGGCAGACGCCGCCGGGAGCTTCACTGGTCACCAGCGCCACCTTCAAACCGAGCTGGGCGGCGCGGATCGCCCCGGTATAGCCGGCGGGACCGCCGCCGACCACGCACAAATCGAATGGGTGAGTCATCTTCTGTCCTTGTTATTTCAGCGCCGATGGCATAAATGATTGCGGAGCGGATCCCAAGCGGATGCCTCTGCAAATTGCCGGGTGGTATGGCAAGACGCAACCGAAACGGTATGTCCCGATATCGCTCCCGGCAAGTCGGAAAAACAGACTTTTCGAGTCCTCGAAAGGACTTATGCAATGGGCTCTTTGACATAAATTACACATCTTCGCTCAATTTTGCAAAGCGGAAAGCGCATTTTCGTTTGACATTCCGCAACTTGGATGATATTATAAACGAAAATCCGCATGGAGTTTACAAGTTTTGAAAGGGCAGCAGTATGACAAAGGTGCGTTTTGGTCTGATCGGTTGCGGCAAGATCGCGGAAGCCAATCATTTTCCGGAAGTTCTCTCGCTCGGCAAGGACGGTGAAATCGTCGCCATGTACGACATCAAGCCCGGCGTCGCCGCCAAGCTCGCCAAGAAATTCAAGTCGAAGGCGGTCATCTGCAACTCCGAAGCCGAACTCCTCGCCTCCGATATCGACGCGGTGATCATCGCCACGCCGAACTGCTTCCACTTCCCCCAGACCCTCGCCGCCCTCAACGCCGGCAAGCACGTGCTGGTGGAAAAACCGATGGCTTCGCGCGTCGCCGACGCCGACGCGATGATCGACCTCGCCCGCAAAAAGAAACTGGTGCTCCATGTCAACCAGTCGATGCGTTATGTGCCGCTGTGGTGCGAAATCAAGCGCCGCCTCGACGCCGGCGCGATCGGCACGCCGATTCACGCCCGCTGCCTCCGCGCCGCCAGCGCCAGTCCCGACGTCGGCTGGTCCAAGGGCGCGACCTGGTTCGTCCAGAAGAAATACGAAGGCAGCCTGGTCACCGACATCGCGGTCCACATGGCGGACGCGCTGCAGTGGTTCTTCGGCCCGGTCAAGTCGATCCAGGCGATCAACCGCAACCGCACCCACGAAGTGCCGGACAACGTCAACGCCCTGCTCGATTTCGCCAACGGCGCGACCGGGGTGCTCGAGCTGAGCTGGACATTCCCGACCGGCTGCGGCGCGCTGGAGCTGTACGGCGAAAAAGGCACTTTGCGGATGCTCGCCGACGGCAGCGGCTTTGAAATCAGCCCGGCCGGCGGCAAAGCGCCGACGGTGGTCAAAGCCGCCGATGTTCCCGCCGTCGCCAACTCCCACGCCTGCTTTGTCGAAGAGGTCCGCAAGGCCGCCGTCGACGGCTGGCTGATCGGCCGCAACGCGCTGGCGCTCTGCTGCGCGATCATCGAATCCGACCACAACCAGGCCGCGGTCAAACCGCAGTACCGCAAAGCCCCGGCCGCTCCGGCCGCCAAAGCCGCTCCGGCCAAGAAAGCCGCCGCCAAGGCTCCGGCCAAAGCCCCGGCCGCCAAAGCCGCTCCGGCCAAAAAAGAGGTTGCCGTCAAAGCCGCTCCGGCCGAGGCTCCGGCCAAGGCTCCGGCCAAAAAGGCCGCTCCGGTGAAAGCCGCCGCCAAAACCCCGGCCAAAGCCCCGGTTAAAAAGGAAGCCGCTCCGGCCAAGAAAGCCGCCGCCAAGAAAAAATAACCGGCCATGCAAAATCCCGCATGCCGGGATTTTTTCATAAAGTTTTTATCAATCCTTAAAAAAGGTACTTCTTATGAAAATCGGACTCAGCACCTACAGCATCCACCGCGCCATCAAGGCGGGCGAATTCGACGTTCTCGGCGCGATCCGCTGGATCGCCGAAAACGGCGGCCAGCATGTCGAAATCGTGCCCTCCGGCTTCACTTTGACCGGCGATGAAGCGTTGATCAAAGCGGTGAAGAAACAGGCTTCGAAGAGCAAGATCGACCTCTCGAGCTACACTATCGGCGCCAATTTCGTCACCGCCGGCGAAGACGCCCACGAGATCACCAAAAGCGAGCGCAAAGCCGAAATCGAACGGGTCAAGAAGGAAGTCGAAGTCGCCGCCAAGCTCGGGGTCAAACTGATGCGCCACGACGTCGGCTACCGCGCCAAGGAAAAGTGCACCCTCGAATACTTCGAAAAAGACCTGCCGAAAGTGGCCGACGCCTGCCGCGAAATCGCCGATTTCGCCGCCCAGTACGGGATCACCACCAGCGTGGAAAATCACGGCTACCACTTTCAGGGCAGCGAACGCGTCCGCCGGCTGGTGACGCTGGTCGACCGTCCGAACTACCGCACCACGCTCGACGTCGGCAACTTCATCTGCGCCGACGAGGACTCGGTGGCAGCGACCATGAACAACATCGGCATCGCCTCGATGATCCACTTCAAGGACTTCTACATCCGCAAGTCGGTGCCGACCGCCGAAGGCTGGTTCCAGAGCCTCCACGGCAAGTACTTGCGCGGCGCGATCACCGGCTGCGGCGACCTCGACCTGGCTGGCGTGGTCAAGGTGATCAAGAGCTCCGGCTTCAACGGCTATGTCTCGATCGAATTCGAAGGCATGGAAGAGTGCAAGCAAGGCGCCAAAATCAGCCTCGAAAACGTCAAGGCGCTGTTCAACGCCTGAAAAAAAAATGCGAAGCTGAGAAGGAGCGCCGCAAACCATCCGCCAAGCGAAAGCACTGCTCCGCTGTCGCGGGTGGCCAGGGGCGGCGTCTTGTTTTCTTCCCGAGCCGAGAGAGCGTCAGCGACCGGCTCGCTATCACGAGGGCGACGGTCGCCCGCCGCTGAGCCCGGCCCGAGCGGAGGACGCGTATGCGTCCGGAGCGACCGGCCGCGCCAGCGTCCGCCATCGACGTTATAATTAAAACCAAACAGCCCTGCTTCGCTCAATCGCGCATCGCAATTCGCGTTGCTCTTTCGCTGCTTGTTTCGCTTTCGCAGAGAGGTGCGGGCTCCGCCCGCAAAAGGGGGGAGCGCTTCGCTTAGCTTCGCTCCGGTGGAGCCGGAGCGACCAGCGCTTTTCGCGCGCTGGACTGCGACTCCGTACGACGGAGGGCGGGATTGGGCGCTTCGCGCTTTTTTCTTTTTTTTCTTTTTTTTGAGCCTCAGAAACTCAGCTCGGTGCGAAGCACCTTCAGCGTTTTGTTGAAGAAATTGCCCGCCACCGATGAGAATTTACGGATCCGCGCGGTGCCGGAACGGCCGGTCGGAACCGGTTTCTCCAGCTCGATCTCGACCAGATAATGGGCGGTCTGCGGGATGAAAGTGTGTTCGTCCGGGGCCACCGTCAGGATCGGCCCGCCGAAAACGTCGAGCACCGGTGACGGCTCCGAGACTTTCAGCATTTCACGGACGCCGATGATTTTGCCGGGGAAGGTCTCGAGCTCGTTGTTGAGTTCGAGCGTGACGCCGTCGCCGCTTTTGAGGTGCTTGACGTCGTCCTCGGGCACGAAAGCCGTCACCCGGCGCGAATTCGGACTGTGGATCGAGCCGATCACGTCGCCGCGGTTGAGGTATTTGTTCTCGATCAGCTGACGGTCGTAACGGGTGAAAACGCCGGAGGCGGGGGCGAAGGTCTTCTGATTCGCTTCGCGCCGCTTCATCTCCTCGAGCGTGTTGCGGCTGCTCTCGAGCGCCCGCCGGATCACCTGCGACTGGCCCAGGATTTCGGTGTTGCGCTCGGCCCGGTCGAGTTCGGCTTCGTGAATTTTGATGTCGATTTCGGCGTCGCGGCGTTTGAAGTCGATCATCGGATTGCGCTGCTCCAGCAGGAGATCGCCGGTTTTGACCTCCGCGCCGTCGACCGGCGGCAGCACCGTGACGAAGCCGTCCACCGGCGCGTAGATCATCGCGCCGCCTTCGCTTTTGACTTCGCACGGCGCGGCGATCCGCCACGGCAGCGGCAGCAGCAGCAGCGCCAGCAGCACCCCCGCCCCGGTCAAGGTCCAGGCGGTCCGGCCGAATTGCAGTTTGGCTCGGTTCATAACCAGATATTTCCCTTCTCCGATAATCGGTTTCAAAATCATCAAATACACTTCCAGCATCAGCAGCACAATCCCCAGCGCCTTGGCGAAATTAAAGTAGACCAGAAGGATGATCGAGAAATAGAGAAAAATCCGGTAGACGAACATCCCGATCCCGTAAAAAATCAGAAACGCCAGCTTCAGTCCCCGCGCCGGCTCCGCCTCCACCGGCAGCCCGAAAAGATGTTTGCGCCAGAAATTGCGCACCACATCGACCCCGCGCTTCTGGAGATTGTCGATGTTGACCAGGTCCATCAGCATGTAGTAACCGTCGTAGCGGATAAAGGGGTTGCCGTTGATCATCACCGTGTTGATGATGCTGACCGCAAAAATATAATAGGCCACGGTGTGGGTCACCCCTTCGCCGGTATTGGCCCACACCAGCGCCGCGATCCCGCCGATCACCAGCTCGCTGAAAATCCCCGCCCCGTCGATCAGGAACCGCCGGTAGCGGTCGTGAATCCGCCAGCTGTCGGTGAGGTCGGTGTAGAGCCGCGGGAAAAAGAAGATGAACGCCACCCCCATGCGCCGCACCCGGCAGCCGAAATGACGCGCGGTGTAGGCGTGGCAGAACTCGTGGACGATTTTGATCAACACCACCGCGATCGAGTAGCGCACCACCCCCTGGAAGTTGATCGACTTGGCAAAGGCGTCGGTGAATTTGTAAAAGTTGACGACCAGACACAGATAGCCGATCGCCGCCAGCACCCGCAGCGCGGCCAGCGTCCAGCGGTTGAAAACCGCCTCGACCGCGGCCCGGGTCCGGACGATGAAACGGTCCGGCGTCCACAACGGAATCCGGAAGAACAAATAGTAGTTGAGCACCATGTGCCAGAACATGTCGCGCTTGTACCCGCGGACTTTGGCCGCCTTGGCTTCGGTGGCGCGGTAGACCGCGCGCTGGAGGTGGCTGTGAAAGAGGAATGCCGAAAGTTTGACCAAATGCTCCCGGGTGGTGTTGATCCCGGCCCGGCGCAGTTTCTCGACGAACTCCCCGGCCTCGGGATTGCCGGTCCACAGCCGGATGATCCGGTAGTCGTCGTCGCCGATCCGGAAATAGGCGTCTCCGACCGGGTCGAAAATCACCCAGGTGCGCTTGCCGTATTCATCGCGGCCGCCCCGGAACACCTTGAGGTCGGGCCGGATCTCGCCGAGCGGCTGCGGCTTCGGCGGCTCCGGCGTACCCGGCGCGGACGCGGGCGCGGACGCGATCGGGGGCGACTCCACCCGGTCGGGTTCGATGATTTCACGGTCGTCCCGAATCAGCATGACAGATTCCTCAGAGCTGACGGTACCAGAGCACCAGGTGGCGGAAGAGATAGTAACCCAACGTCACCCGTTCCCCGGCGATGCGGGCGATCCCGCGCATCCCGCAGATCACCTCGGTGTTGTCCGGTGCGGCGAAGTCGACCCGGATCAAATAACAGTAGTTCTTGCGGGCGGTCAGCACCGGTTTGCCGCTGACGCTGAGAATCCGCGCGCTGATCGGCACTTCCGGCCGGGTGTGCAAATAGAGGGTGATTTCGGTATGGTTGTTGAGCACCGAGGAGTTCTTTTCGTCGAGGTTGATCTCCGCCACCATCTCGCGGGTTTCGAGAACTTCAAAAAGTTTCTCCCCGGGACGCACCGCGCGGCCGGCGAGCTTGTCGGTATCGCCGGCTTCGAGGATGCCGTCGCCGGAGGCGGTGACCCGGCTGCGGTCGAGATACCACTGGTTGCGGTCGATGTCGATACCGGCTTTTTCACGCTGGAGCTCAAGCAGCCGCAGCTGGGCGCGCTTGGCCGGGTCGTTGAACGACTGCTGGCGGACCAAATCGAGCTGGGCCCCGGTGCGCATGAATTCGTTGCGAGCGTTGTCGAGCATGAATTTACGCTCGTCGAGATCGAAAACGATGACTTCGTCGCCCTTTTTAACGGCGTCGCCGCTTTTGAAGTTGCATTTGGCGATCACGCCGTCAAAGGGGGAGTAACCGATGCGCTCGATCGCCGGCACCACCTCGAACTCCGCCGACACCGTCTGGCGGACCCGGACCAGCACGGTGGACAGCGCGAAAATGATCAGCAGCGCGAAAATGATCCGCGACGGATGCAACAGCTTGCGCCGCTCAAACACCCGCGCCAGGAGCGGTGCCCGGCGGCGGTTGAGCATAAAGTCGAGCGATTCGGCGTAGTGATCGCGCAAGAGGCCGAGCAAGGTTGCGGCGATCGGCCGGGCGTCGGCTTTGTCGAATTCGATCAGCCAGACAAAGGAGGGTTCGCCGTTTTCCCTGGCTCCCGCAGGGCGGAGCGGCACCAGAAAGATCAAAGCGGCATCGGCGGAGAGCGCCGCCAGCGCCTCTTCGGCGTCGGACGAAGCGCTCTGCTCCTCCAGCAGCGCCGGCGTCACTTCGACGATTTTGTCGAGCGCCGGAAACGCTTTGACGAGGGTCCGGACGTGGCGCGCGTATTCACTGTTTTCGGCGACCGCGCTCTGGCCGGTGACCGCGACGACCCGGCTCAGGGTGCCGCGCCGGTCGACCAACGCCGAGCGGAAGTAGGGTAGCATCATCACGCTGTTGTTGACCACGTGCCCGGCCCAGCCGTCGAGGCCGTCGGCCTCATACGCTTCGTGGCCGAGGCGGATCACCGCCGACAGCGCGTTGAGTTTGCCGCGCAGCGCCGACAGTTCGGACTCCGGATTGGGGCGCGGCGCCTGGGCTGGAGGGGGGGCGCCGTTCATTTCGACCGATCTCCGCCGTTCCCCCCGAGCAGCACGCCGGACATCCCCGCGCTCAGTGCGCCGTCGGCGTTGTCGATGCTGATTTTGATCTCAAAGGTCCGGCTGCCGGAATCGACGTCGCCGGAGATTTCGACGATTTGCCCGGTGTGGACGGTGCCGGTCTCGTCGACCTTGATTTGCCGTTTTTCGCCGAGTTTGACCTGGTGGCGCAAGGTCGAGTCGAGGTGCAGAGCGGCCAGCAGCTGGTGGTCGTCGATAATCTGCAGCATCTGCTGTCCGGCCCGGACAAATTCGTGCTCCTGGGCCATCCGCCGCACCACCCGTCCCGCAAAGGGGGCGGCCAGGCGGCTGTCGGCGAGCTCCTGCTCCGCCATCTTGAGGGCCGCCTCGGCGCCCAGCATCCGGGCCTCGGCGGCGGCGACTTCGAACTGAGCGCGGTCGAGCTCCTGCTGGCCCTGGATGCCCTTGGTTTTGAGTTCATTGGCGACGGCCAGGTTTTTGCGCGAGTAATCGAGCGCGGCGGCGGCTTCGCGCTCCGCCGAACGGGCGCGCAGCAGCCGCAGTTTGATCATGGTATCGTCGAGTTCGACCAGCACGTCCCCCTGGCGGAAGGATTCGCCCTCGCGGAAGTTGTGCTTCTCGATGGTGCCCTCAACCCGGCTGGACAGAATGGACTGGCGCAGCGGGAACAGCACGGTGCGAACCTCGGTCGCGGCAGCGACCGAGGCCAAAAGCAGAATGACGAGCCAGCAGAAGTTCTTCAAAACCGGTCAATCTCCGAGATATTCCCGGTCCAACCGGTCGGCGGTGTCGAGCAACCGCCGGAAGTCGGCTTCGGAATATTTGTATTCGCTGTGGAGGAAGCTCACCAGACGGCGGCAGCTCTTGAGGTTTTCCAGCTCGAAACTCTTGATCTGCCCGTTGACGAAGAGCACGTTGAAGCGGTTTTCGTGATTGATCGGCCAGTCCACCACCAGAGGCAGCATCGGGGCCGATTCGAGCGACAAGCCGCCGAAATAGAGGTAGGAGGTGTTGTCGGCGCCGAACTTTTCGGGATTTTCGGCGGGTTCGTCGCCGGCGGCGGCCGGGCAGATCAGGTCGGCGGGGGTGATCTTGCCGTCCTTGAGGAGGGCGCGGAGGCCTCCGATATCGTTTTCGGCCGGGAATTTGTTCTGATGGCTTTCGGCATAGAGACGAAGCGCGCGATCGATTTTCTCGAGCTGCTTGCGGCACCCTTCAAAAGCCTGGTTGCGGAGTTCGACGCGGGCCTTGGCCTCCGCTTCGTTGTCGGCGGTCAGCTCGCGGGAACGGGTCACGCCGGCGATCGCCAGCGGCAGCAGCGAACCGGCGATTTCGTAGGTCGGCAGATCCCACGACGAATTGCCGACCACGCCGATCCCGTCGGGACAGACTTCAGCCAGATACAACTGGTTCGGCAGCGGCACCGGAATCGGCGAAGGCTTGCCGTCGCCGAACTGCCGGACGAGGAAATCACCGAGCCCGGCGCGGCTGAAGAAGAAACCGCTGCCCGAAGTCGGCAAGCCGGCGGCAAGTTCCTTGTACTCAGGCTGATCGACCAGCCGCGGCCGCTCCTCGGCGTAACGGTCGGCGGCGCGGCGCGAGGAATAGAGTACGATCATATTTTCAAGTCTGGCCATCACCGGCACTTCCTTGAGCTTGGCGGCGGCAAAGGCGAGGTTGATCTCATCCTTGTTTTTGTTGCCGGTCAGCTCGGCGAGCATGTTGAACAGCCGGTTGTCGCGGTCCGGCACCATCAGCACGAAGCCGACCCCGGGGGCCTGTCCTTCTTCCGCCGGCGGCAGCGGAAAGAGCAGCACGCCCCATTCGCCGCCAAGTCCTTCCAGCACCGGCCGGATTTCGTCGAGCTTGGCATCGCCGAGTGCGCCGTTGGCGGCGCCGTTGAGCTTGGCCGCCAGCTCGACCATCTCCAGCGGGTAAAACGAAAAATCCGCCGCCAGCAAGGCGTCGGCCGGCACCGCCGCCAAGTCGGGTGCGAGATCGCGGTTTTTGGTGCCGAAAAGCCGCCACAGCGTGCCGTCGGTCTGCGGCCCGTGGTAGAAGAACATCCGGTTGCGGAAACGCACCGTCGCGTTGTTGCCGGGAAGCGCTTTGGAGCTGGCCCCGGAGGCGATTTCGCCGTCCAGCCCGGCCTGCTCGAGACCGAGCATCACCATGTTGACGATGCCCGCCAGTTTTTCCCGTTCGGCGGCCGGGTATTGCGAACGCAGCAGCGCCGCCGCGACCTCGTCGCCGTAGGCCCGCAGCGTTTTAATCGCATTGGTTTGATTGCGGTAGACAAAAGTATCGCCGTCGCGATCGAGGGAAGCTTCGACACGCTCGCGAGCCGTCGGTGCGGAAGTGGCGCAACCGGTGAGCGCCAGCAGTGCGGCCAGCGGAACCAAAAGCAAATGTTTCATGGTGCGATCCTTTCAAGACAACCTGGCCGTAATGTAGCATGCCAAACCGTGCTTGCCAATCATTTTCATGGAAAATGGCTTGAAAAAATGCGTCCCGGCGGTTATTTTAGGTGGTGGCGTCCGCACCGCGCGCACCGCAAACCCGAAACCAGCGAAACCATCAAAAACCGAAGAGTCGATTACAAGAGTTATTTAAGAACGATCTTGAAATCAACTCAATAATGAAAAAGGAACCGGCAAATGATTCAAGATTCGTTGCAGAACTTCGCCCGCTACTCGAAACTCGCGCCGAAGGCCTGGCAGTTGGCCTCCGAGTTCATCAAAACCGTCACCCCGAACACCGAAAAGGGACGCTACAAGCTCGATGGCGACATGGTGATGGCGGACGTCCTCTATTACGATACCAAACCGCTCGCCGAGTGCAAGGTTGAACTTCATGCCCGCTACATCGACATCCAGGTGGTGCTCGAAGGGCAGGAAACCATCCTCAGCCTCGGGACCGACGGCCTAGAAGTGCTCGAAGAATTCAACCACGATCGCGATCGCGGGTTCTTCGTCTACAACGGCAGCCCGGCGGTCAGCGCGCCGATGACCGACGGCACGTTCGCCATCTACTTCCCCGGCGAAGGCCACCTCACCGCCTGGAACGACAATCCGACCGCGATCCGCAAGATCGTCTTCAAGGTCGATCAGTCGCTGGTCCGGAACTGAAATCATGACCGATCACGGCGGCGACCACTTTTCCAGTCAGCACCGCCGGGCGCTGGAAGGCGCCCGGACGATGCTGGCGGAGTCCGGCGACGCCTTTTCGGCGGCGCTGCTCCGGGTCGCCGGCGCGCCGGGAACGGAAACGCTCCACGAGCTCGCCCGCGGGTTTCCCGTCGCCGAATTCCAGGCGCGGCTCAGTCGCGCCTTTTTCGACGCCCTGACCCGCTACCGGATCATCCCGGACGGCGGGGTGAAAGCGGCGGGCTCCGACAGTGATTTTCTCTTCGGCCACCTGCGGAACATTTACGTTTTTTTGCGCGATCTTCCGGAACTTCTCAAATCGCGCGGCGAAATGCTGCTGCCGTCGATCGGCGCGGCGCTGCGGGAGCTTCCCGAGTTCGCGACGGAGCAGGAGTTCGCAGCCTTTGTCGCCGCCGGCGATCCCTTCGCCAACGGCCGCGCCTACCGCTGGCTCAACGCCCGCTTCGAACCCGCCCGGCTGGAGAGCATCCGCGCCATCGACCGTTTTTACGGCTTCGCCGGGGTCAGGCGGATTTTCCGCGAACACTACAAGTCGTTCGCCGGCGGCAAACCCGCGGTGCCGCTGCTGATCTCGAGTCTCCCCGGTCACGGCAAAACCCAGCTCACCATCGCCAGCGCCCTTTCACACCCCGAGCTGACCTTGATCCTCGCCCCCGGCGAGACGCTGGAGACCAACTTTGAAACCCTGATCGACCTCCTCCGGCTGCGGCCGGACCGCCGGTTCGTGATCTTCTTCGACGACCTTGACCCGGCGAAAATCGACTGGTACACCTTCCGCACCCACGTCGGCGGCAGTTTTTCGCCGCCCGACCACGTGCTGCTGGCGCTCGCCAGCAACTTCGAATTCCCGGCCAACATCCTGTCGCGCGGCCGCAGTGTGCTCTTCCCGACCTTTGACGACGTCCGCTGCCAGGAGATGGTCGAGGACTTCCTCGCGCTCAACGGTTTCCGCCACCCCAACCGCAATCTGATCTCGCTGATCGCCGCCACCTACACCGAGGAATTCGGCCAGAAACGCTACACCGAGCTCAGTCCGCGGACGTTGATCCGCCACCTCGCCGTTTACGAAAACGACCGCCGCCGCCGCCGCGACATCGTCGAACTCGCCTGCGGCCCGATGGTCACCAAGCCCGATCCCGAGCTCTTCTACGAATTCAATATCCGGCTGATGCGCAAACTCTACGGCAAAGAGTACATCGAGGATATGCTCAAAGATAAATTGAAGGCGCTGGAATAGGCCGCCCGCTCCGGCATCATGCCGTTCCGGCTTTTTGAGGTACCATGAAACTATATTTGCTCCAGCGGTTTCTGCTCGCGGTGCTGACGCTCCTGGTGATTCTTTTCGTCAGCTACAGCCTGCTCCGGCTCGCCCCCGGCGACCCCGCCCGCAGCACCCTCCTCGGCGACGAAAGCAACGCCCGCAATATGAACAGCGAAAAAGGCGCCTTCACCGGCAACCGCGCCATCCGCGAAAAACTCCACCTCGACAAACCGATCATCACCGGCTTCGGACTGTGGTTCAAAGCGGTGATCACCCAAGGCGACTTCGGCAGCTCCGCCGTGGTCGACCCCGGCAAACCGGTCACCCGGATGATCCTCGACCGGCTCCCGGTCACGCTGTCGCTCAATTTTTTCGCGATCGTGATCACCTACTTCGCCGCCGTGCTGATCGGCGTCTACGCCGCGGTGTACGCCGACTCGCTCTTTGACCGGAGTTCGGCGGTGGTGCTCTTCTTCCTCTACTCGCTGCCCTCGATGTGGGTCGCGCTGCTGCTCCAGTCGCTGGTTTGCGAGGGCGGCAGATTCCCGCTGTTTCCGCTCAAGGGGATCGTGGTGCCCGACAGCGCCGGGATGTCGAGCTGGGAACTGCTCTGGCAATCGATGCGTTACTACGCGCTTCCGGTCTTCTGCCTCAGCTACGCCGGACTGGCCGGGCTGTCGCGCTACGCCCGCGGCGGCATGCTTGAAGTGATCCACTCCGACTACATCCGCACCGCCCGCGCCAAGGGAGTCAACGAATTCCACGTGATCTGGAGCCACGCCTTCAACAACGCATTGATCACCCTGATCACCCTCTTCAGCGGGTTGCTCCCCGCCCTGATCACCGGGAGCGTGATCATCGAATTCATCTTCAACATCCCGGGCATGGGGGCGCTCTCGCTGCTGGCGCTCTCCAGCCGCGACTATCCGCTCTTCATGGCGATCTTCGCCTTCGGCAGCGCCCTCAGTCTGGCCGGGATTCTGATCTCCGACCTGCTCTACCTCATCGCCGATCCCCGGATCACCCTTCGCGGCAGCCGCTGACGGGTCCCGGCGCCACCGCAAAAAAAAGCCCCGGCGAACGCATATCCTTCGCCGGGGAGCGGGATCAACAAAAAACGCAGAGCGGATTGACCATCCGCTTGTCGCCGTCGCGGGGAATCAAAGCGCCGGTGCGGGGGTCGTAGCCGAAAAAGACCAGGTTGTCGGTGCTTTCGTTGGCAACCGCGATCAATCGATCGTTGATGAAGTTGAAGTCGCGGGGACTTTTGCCGCCGCTGGGGGCCAGCCGGCGGAGTTTGAGCTCGTCACCAAGCCGTTCAAAGACCGCGATCGTGTCGTAGCCGCGGTTGGAGGCGAGCACGAAACGCTCGTCGGGGGAGAGCCGGATGGCGGCGGCTTTGCTCCAGATCGAGAATTCCGGCGGCAGACTCGACGCGACGCCGAGCTGGGTAAACCGGCCGTCGCGGTAGCCGAGGGTCATCACCGTATTCTCGAGTTCATTGAGGAGGTACGCCCGGTCGCCGGCGCGGGAGAAGACCAGATGGCGGGGGCCGGATCCGGCGGGCGTGACCTTGAAGCGAATGGCGTCATCGGTGCGGACGCCGTCGGAGTCGAGCGCGTAACAGACGATTTCGTCGATGCCGAGGTCGATCACGCAGAGATAGCGCCCATCCGGAGTGAGCTGGACAAAGTGGACGTGGGCTTTTTCCTGGCGCTCGGCATTGGGCCCGTGGCCATGATGCTGGATCATCCGGGTGACGCCGAGGGGAACTCCGTTTTGAAGCCGGAACTCGGCAAAATTGCCGGCGCCGTAATTGGCGGCGTAGAGAAACTTGCCGGACTTTTCGGCGATCAGGTGGCAGCCGCTGAAACCGGGCGCCGACAGGATCGCTTCGAAATGCGGCAGCCCGGTTTCGTCCAGCGCAAAGGTCGCCACCGCCCCGGCCTCATCGTCCTCGCAGGCGGCATAAAGCCGCTTCCGGTCCGGGGAAAACGCCAGGTAGGAGGCGTGCCGCAACGGCAGAAACGCGAGCTGTTCCAAACTTCCGGAGTCAAAGGCAAGGATTCCGCCGCGCTCGTCGCGCGACCTGGCGCACACATAAAACATGGTCAATGATTCTCCGCTGATGAAAGTTGCACCGGAACCGCGTCGGTCGAGTTCCGGATGTGAATATCGAGTTGACTGTAGGGAATTTCAATGCCGTTCTCATTGAACAGCCGGAAAATCGTTTCGCGAAGCGCCGAAGTCACATCGTTCTGCTGACCGATGGTGAGCCATACCCGGAGCACGAAATCGACCGAACTGGCGCCGGAGTTGATGCAGTATACTTCCGGCGCGGGCGTGGCGTGAACGCCGCGGGTTTCGGCGGCGGCCAGCAGCAGCAGTTCGCGCACCCGGTCGGGATTTTCGCGGTAGGAGACCCCGACCGCGATGTCGCGCCGCATCCGGCGGTCGTGGCGGGTCCAGTTGCGGAAGTCTTTGGACAGCACCTGCGAATTGGGCAAGGTGATGGTCGAGCCGTCGAAGGTCTCGATCATGGTGGCGCGGAAGCTCACTTTGCGGACTTTGGCGTAGGTGCCGTCGAATTCGATCTCGTCGCCCGGCCGGACCTGCTGGCCGACCAGCAGGATGATCCCGCTGATGAAGTTCTCCAGCAGCTCCTTGAGCGCGAAGCCGAAGCCGACGCTGAGCCCGCCGAGGACGACCAGGATGCTCGAATACTGGACGTTGAAGAGCAGCAGCAGAAAGACCACATAGACGCCCCAGGCGATATAGGTGCCGAGGGTGATGAACGAGGGAACCTTGCCGGACCGGGCGGACTCCTGATAGACCTTTTCGACGATCTGCTTGGCCAGCGAAATCAGGAAGTTGATCGCCAGGAACGAGAGCACCGCGGTCAGCAGCGAGGTCAAACTGAAACTCATCACGTCGTTCAACTGCAGCGGACGGACGGCGAGGTCCTCCATAAAGTCCTCGATGTGATAGGTCACCGCCACCATTTTGAAGCAGTTGCGCAACATCCACAGCCAGAGCAGCGGAATGATCAGCCGGAACAGCACGGTGTTGACGATCAGCCGCTCCGGTCGGGCGCGGACGCTGCGGATGATCACTTCGCTGGCCGCCACCGCGGTCTGGCACTGGGCCAGCATCACGTAGCCGATCAGCATCATGGTGAAGCCGATATAGAGGTAGCCGACCAGCGCGAAATAGGTCTCCACCGCGATCACCGCCAGCGTGAGGTAGCCGATCACGGTGTCGAACGCCGGATACCCGCCGCGCCGCAGCAGCAGCAGCGTCATTATGAAAATAATCACATTGAACGGCACCACCAGCAGCAGCAGCGGGGTGTACGAGGTCAGCATCATGTAAAACAACACCGCCACCAAATTCTGCACCAGGAGCGGCGTATAAAGCCACATGCAGCGCCGCATCATCGGCCGGTCGAGCCGGAACGCCAGCGAAAGCATCAGGAACCCCGAACCGGCCAGACACTGCGCCAGCTGAAAGAGCGGCGATTTGAAATTGCCCGGCAGAATCTGGCGGCAGATCAGCAAAGATCCCACCAGCGACAACAGCATCCAGGCGATCACAAAAGTCCGGGACTTGGAGTACTTGTCGGGAAATTTGACCTGGCGGACCAGCCACGGATAGAGGAAACGCGGGCCGACGATGAAGGCAAAGAGGAACACCGAGAGGAACACGATCGCGCAATTGCGCAGCGGCACCGCCATTTTGACGTCCTTGGCCAGCAACAGCCGGTCGAACATGGTCAGCCACCAGAACCGCAGCGAACCGTAAGACGCCGGCAGCGAGGTGAAATAGTCGCGCTGGGCGGAGAAAAACACTTCGTCGAGGGCCTTGGCACGGTAGCGGTTGCTCTCCTCCAGCAGCCGGTCCAACCGCTCCCGGATCGGATTTTTCTCATAGGAGGCGAGCTTTTTGTCGAGCCGGGCAAGCTGGGTCTCGAGCTGTTCGCAGTTGACCAGGCACTGCTGGAGCTGGAGCATCTGGTTCTCGTTGAAGCGGGTGCTCGACTGGGAGAGCAGCTCGTTCTGGAGTTTCCGGGTGTGTCCCTGGAGCGCGCTGATGGTGTGGCGCAGTTTCTCGATGTGCTGATATTCGTGGAGGTAGCGGCTGTGAAGCTCATCGATCTCCTGGCAGCGCAGCGTCACCTCAAAGACATCCTGCGGCAAACAGAAGTTGAGCATGAATTTGAGCGACTCGATCTGGCGGTCGGTGTCCGCCACCAGCCGGTCGAAGTCGTCGGTGGTGGACTCCAGCAGCATCCGGTAGTCCCGGAGAATCTGGAGCGAACGGCTGAGCTCCGACTCCCAGCGTTTGAGGATCATCGTCCAGCGGTCGGACTCCGAATCCTCGACTTCGACCTTGACCGGATCCGCCGCGCCGAGGGTGAAAACCGTGAGCAGCGCCAGCCACAACAGCCACAACCGAATTTTATTCATCGTTTTTCACCTGTACGGTCAACGCCGCCGCCCCACCATGGAGCGACAGCGCCGCATTCCCCTCCGATACGAAAATCGCCCCCAGGAGCCGATTTCCCCTCCGATACGAAAATCAATCTGCCTTTGCTTTGGAGTCTCAGTCAAAGAGCCAGGTTGAGAGATAGCGTTCTCCCGAATCGGGCAGAATCACCACAATCCGTTTGCCGGCGTTTTCCGGCCGCCGGCTGAGTTCGAGCGTCGCCGCCAGCGCCGCGCCGGAGGAGATGCCGATCAAGAGGCCCTCTTTGCGCGCGCAGTCGCGGGCGATGCGTCCGGCGTCTTCGGCGCTGACCCGGATCACTTCGTCGAGCAATTTCCGGTCGAGCACCTTGGGGACGAAGCCCGCGCCGATGCCCTGGAGCTTGTGCGGACCCGCCGCGCCGCCGGAGAGCACCGGCGAAGCGTCCGGCTCGACCGCGACGATTTTCAGGGCCGGATTCTTCTCGCGCAGGAAACGCCCGGCTCCGGTCAAGGTGCCGCCGGTGCCGACCCCGGCGACCAGGATATCGACTTTGCCGTCGGTTTCGCGCCAGATTTCGGGACCGGTATGGGCGTAATGGGTGGCCGGGTTGGCTTCGTTCTCAAACTGCTGCGGCATGAAGGAGCCGGGGTTGGACTGGTGGATTTCCCGCGCTTTTTCGATCGCTCCGCTCATCCCGGCGGCGCCGGAGGTCAGCACCAGTTCGGCGCCGTAGGCGGCGAGGAGTTTGCGGCGCTCGATGCTCATGGTCTCCGGCATGGTGAGGATCAGCTTGTAGCCCTTGACCGCGGCGGCGAGGGCGAGGCCGATGCCGGTGTTGCCGCTGGTCGGCTCAATCAGCAGCGCGCCGGGTTTCAGCACGCCGCGCTTTTCGGCTTCCTCGATCATGGCCAGGCCGATGCGGTCTTTGACGCTGGCCCCGGGGTTGGCGGATTCGACCTTGGCGATCACTTCGGCGCGGCCGTCGTTGAGGCGGTGAATCCGAACCAGCGGGGTATTGCCGATCAGTTGAGTGATGTTGTCAGCGATTTTTTCCATGACCTTATTCCAGCAGTTTGATATTGACGATCGAGTTCCAGTTGTTTTCCGAATTGCCGTAACCGGTGTACTTGATCTGGGATACTTCGCGGGGGGCAAAGGTGAACTCCTCGGTTCCTTCCTTGCCGCCGCTGCTTTCGCCGTTGAAAACGGTTTCATATTTGCCGTCGGGCCCGGCGACCTCGAGCTTGAATTTATACTTGCGGGCGGCGCCGGAGAGGAAATGGATGCCGACCCCGCGCAGCTTCACCGGCTTGGCCAGCGCCAGCCGGAAATAGACGTCGGAACCGGAAAATGCGAAGTATTTGCCTGAATTTCCGGGTTCGCCGACGCAGGCGATCAACTCCTCCAGCCCCTCGCCGCTGCTGACTTCGGCCCACAGCAGCAGCGGATTGCGCTTGGTCGCGAGCTTGGTGAAAGCGACCGAACTGCTGACCTCGTCGCGCACCAGTGCGCTTCCCGCCAGGCCGGCGATCACCTGGTCCGGAATCCACCACACCCCGTCCTGCCGGGCGGCGGCGCCGTTCATCACGAAGCGCTGCCCTTCAAGCGTGAAATCGGAGGAGTGGTTCTGAAAAACCGCCTTGCGGCCGTCGAGGCTGACCGCGAGCATCCCGTCGGCGTCCTTGACCTCGGCCCCGAGCGCCTTGAAAACCTCGGCGGCCGGCACCAGGAAAAAGCCCCTGCCTTTGCGGGTGGTCAAGCCGGGCAGGATTTTGTCGTAGACCGCGACCGCATTGTCGGCGAGGCCGCTGACTTCGGGGGGGTCGAGCGTGGTGTCGACCTTCTGCGCCGGAGCGTCTTTTTTGCCGCCGGGGGTGAAGGTGTAGGAGCCGCCCTTTTCGCTGACGAAGAAGACGGTGTTCTTTTCCACCTCGACCGTGGCGTTGAAACCGGCGCCGGGTCCGGCGACGAACCACTGGCCGGGGGCGAGCCCGGCCGCCAGCACTTTGGCCCCGGCGGGAACGCTGACGGTGAAGGCGCGGTCGAGGAGCTTGCTCCCCTTGACCATCGCCACGAAGCGGTCGGCGAGCGACACGGTGAAGCCGAAGTCGGTTTCCTTCGCCTCATACGGCAAAGGCCGGGAGTCGCCGTCGACCAGCTGGATCACGCTCAGGAACACATCGTTGGCGGCGGCCTTGGCCGGGGAGAACATCACCCGGCTGCCGTGCGCCTCGGGCGAATCATAGGGCGGAGTGAACTTTTTGCCGAAGACGCTGTTGGCGTCGTCGCCGGTCAGCACCTCGACCTTGCGGTCGGCGGGAGCGGGTTTGACCATCGAGAGCACCAGTTTGCCCTTGGCCCCGAGCCGGTTGTTGGAGAGGATCACCCCGTCGGGGGTCAGCTCGGGCTGGCAGAGGCCGTTGATCTGCCAGTACTTTTTGAACTCCGCTTTCGCCGCGGTGAGGTCGTCGAGGACGATGATCGCCGCCGGCACCTTGTCGTTGCCGAGGTTGAGGAAGCAGAAGCTCCGCACGTAGTCGGTGACTTTGGCCGAGTAGGCGCCCTTCAAGCTGACCGAGAAGTAGCTGAACAAGGGACGCATCGGGGACGGTCCGAAGGAGCCGGAGATCTTTTTGCCGTTGTTGAATTCCGGATTTTCCATCGCATCTCTGGCGGTCCTGGGATTGGTCTGGATGAAGCGGACGCCGCCGTCGTTGGTCTGACTGTAGCGGAAGTTTTCGGCCGGATCGACCACCAGCATCATCGGCTGCGAAATCGAGCGCTTGGCGAAATTCATGTCGTAGGGGGTGCCGTAGAACTTGTACTGGCCGAGCTTGGCCGCCTGCAGTCCGCGGTAGTAGATCTGGAACGAACCCGCGTCGGAGTGCTGGTGGTTGCCGAAGTGGGTGCCGCCGCCCTTGATCTCGGCGACCACGTCGGAGGAGCCGCGGCCGATGTTCCAGCCGGTCCGCATGACCATCCCCGAGAGCACCGGCCCGAAGTCGATGGTGAGCGGCAGCGATTTGAGGCTCTTTTCCGCGTTGAGATCGGGATCGTTGAGGGTCAAATAAAGCACCGGATCGTAGGCGAGGCCGCCCTGGCGCTCGAATTCGCCCTTCAGCACCGGGTCGGCGGCGTAACTGTAGCAGAGCAGCATGGTCATCGGCGCGCCCCAGTATTTGCCGGCCGAAATGCCGTCGCCGTCGCGCAGCATTTCGCCGTCGGGCAGCCGCATGTACTGCCAGTATTTGCGGACATCCTTGATATTGGGGTCAAAAATTTCTTTGCCCAGCATCCGGCGGAAGAGCCAGGCCGAGTGCATATCCCAGCCGAAGCGGTAGGAGCCGTAGCCGACCCCCTGGTTGTGGCGAGGCGACTGGTATTCGAACTTGCGCATCGGCACCAGCTGCTCGAGAATGGCGTAGGAGCAGTACTGATAAGGCACCGGATCCTCGTCGTAGATCGCGATCGCCATCGAGAGCAAATCGCGGTTGATCTGGGCTTCGTTGCCGTGGCCGTTGACGATCGACTGGAGGAACGGCGGCCAGCCGCATTCCATGTCGATGATGAGGCGCATCATGTTCTTGCGGATGATGTCGCGCTCTTCGGGAGTCATCAGATTGTAGCACCAGTCGTAGACCCGGGCGGCGGAGTAGAGCGCGGAGCCGATTTCGCGGGTGATGTCGAGCAGGTTGCCGAATTCGACCCGGCTGATGTAGTCGCAGGTCAACTTGATCGCTTCGCGCCCGAGCTTTTCATCGCCGGTCATGAGACAGACGAATGCTTTGTTGGCGGCGGCGCGTTCGAGCGACGTGTTGAACGACACTTCCTTGTCGGGATCAAATTTGAATTCGAACGGTTTTTCCGCCTCGGCCTTGAGCTTGTTCCAGACCGCAAGGTTTTCGCCTTTGGTCAGGTTGGCGCGGATCGCGGGCAGCGATTCGGCGTTCATCCAGAGCCGCGGCCGACTCTTGGGCGGAACCAGGACGGGTTTATAGGCGGCCGCTTCCTTGGGCACCGCCGGCGGAGTGTAGCGCCGGACCTGGATGTTGTCGAGCCGGAGCCCCTCGGGGAGCGAGAATTTGATCTCCTGCTCTTCGCCGGTCAGCTGGAATTTCCCGGCGTTCTGGGTGCAGAATTCGGGTTTGCTCCAGGGCACGAAGATCACCCGGCGGGTCGGACGGCGGTCATCGATCTGGATTTTGGCGTACATCGAGGCGAATTTGCTGTTCGCCCGCCGCATCTCCTCGGCCCCTTTGGCGTCGGTGGCGGCGTTGGTCAGAATTTCGTAGAGTCCGGGCTGCGGCGCTTTGACCTTGAAGGTCAGGTCGGCGTCGCCGCCGCCGTCATTGGCGGTGCTTTTGACCCCGGCTTTGAGCGAAACCCCTTTGCCGCCGACGAAGTTGCCCTGATCGACCACTTCGACCCGGTCGGAATTGAGCTTGGCGGCCTCGGCTTCGAGCGTAACCGAGCCGGAGGAGCTCATTTTGGCGGGCGCGGCGGGGAAGGCGGCGGCGCTTTCATCCAGCTTGAAGTTTTTGACCTCGATGCCGCCCACCGGGGGCTTGTGGGAATAAAGGTAGACGATCATCTCGGTGTTGTCGGCCGGAACTTCACGGGTGTGGAAGAAATTGGTGAACTCCTTGCCGGCTTCGAGTTTGACGCTCGAACTCTGTTTGGCTTTGGGGAAGGTGATCTGGAGCACAAAGGGCGTTCCCTCCGGCGCGGCCGGGTCGGAAGTCAGCCGGGCGTCGACCGAAGCGCGGACGAAACTCCCCGGTTTGACCTTGAAAACCCGCGAAAAACCGATTTCGCCGGGACCGTCGTCGATCATTTTGATCGCGTTGCCGGCGGCCGCGATGGTGCCGCTTTTGCCCTCGAGTTTGGTCTCGTAGCGTTTCCAGCCGGCGGGAGCGTTGCCGCTCAGCGTCGCTAGGGGGTCGGTGGCCAGCACCGCGATTTGATCCGGCGCGGCGATCAGCAGCGCTCCGGCGCAGAATGCGACCATTGCCAGCAGAGCCTTTTGCATCGATTTTCCTCCGATTTCTGTAACTTATGTCAGGGTGATATGGAAACAACGCAAAGCGGCGCGAATCCCCGGAGCCGGAGATTCACGCATTCAGGGTATCTCTAAAAATTGGAACACTTGGCTGAAAAACGCGTCTTGCGTCCGTATTCGCGACTTTGCGTGCGGCTGGTTACCTCTGGCAGCCAGCCGCTTGCAAAATCACGGCTCCGGACCGCAATTCGCTATTTTTCAGCTCAAGCCAATTTTTAGAGGTCCCCTTTACAAAATAGGGCAAAGTCGGCGGAATTACAAGTCCAATCCGCCCTTTTCAGCGAAAATTCGGGAGATACATCCCTTTTTCCTTGAGAATCCGCTGCAGTTGCCGGACATCGACGCCGCGGACATCGCCGTCGGCTTTGGCCAGCGCCGCCGCCGCCCCCGCCGCCTGGCCGGTGATGAAGCAGCCGGGCATCACCCGGATCGAGCTGCCCATGCGCTGGTCGGCGCTGACGCAGCGGCCGGCGACCAGCACGTTGGCGAGCGACTTCGGCACCATGATCCGGAAGGGAATGCCGTAGCTCTCCCCCTTGCGGTAGCAGAAATCGCCCTGGTGCTCGCGCCGGAAACGGTCGAATTCCTGCTGCGACGCGTCGAGCGGATGGATGTCGACCGAATAGGCGAAGCGGCCGATTTCGTCGTCGAACACCGCCTGGTTGCGGAAGTCATCGATGGTAAGGGTATACTCGCCCTCGATCCGGCGGCTTTCGCGCACGCCCAGCAGAGAACCGCTGCCGGCGAGCTCGACGTCGGCGAAACCGGGCACGTATTTGCGGTAGAACGCCTCAAATTCCGGCAGCAGCGCGCGGGCCGCCACCAGCGCCCGGGTGACCGAGCGGTCGTCGGTGGCGTCGACATGGTAGACGTGTCCCATATTGGCCACCGCAAAGTGTTTCCCCACCGGATTCATCCCGGTGTGGTGCAAATCGGGATGGGTGAAGGCGCCCGCTTCTATCGCCTTGACCAGGATGTCGAAAATCCGGGTCCCGCTCGCGGAGAAGGCCGGCCAGTCGACATTGCTCCAGAGACTGCACAGACTCGGCGGCATCATCACCCCGTTTTCGTCGCCTTTGGCGAACGAAGCCCCGGCGGCCGCGGCGAGGTCGCCGTTGCCGGTGCAGTCGATGTACACTTTGGCCTTGGCGGCGAAGAGGCCGCTGACCGAATTGAGGATCACCGCGTCGACCTTGCCGGCGGTCGCCGTCACGTCGACCAAACGGGTTTCAAAAGTGAAGTCGGCGCCCGACGCCACCATCATCTCGTCGTAAAGCCGCTTCAGCGCCTCGGCCTGGATGCAGCGCTTCGACCACGGCCCGCAGCCGTGGCGTTTGACCAGTTCGCCCATCACTGCTTCGCCGATCCAGCCGGCAAGGGGGCGCACCCCGTCGTCGATCCCGCAAAAAGCCGGCACCAGCCCGGCGGTGCCCATCCCGCCGAAGCAGCTGTGGCCCTCGGCGAGATAAACCGTCGCCCCCAGCGCCCGCGCCGCCAGCGCCGCCGCCACCCCGGCCGGACCGCCGCCGGCGATGAAAACATCGGTCTCGTAACGAACTTGGATTTCTTTCTGATACAGCATCGGGTTTCCTCCAATAAAAACGTTTTAGAAAAAGTACACCTTCAAACGCAAAATACAAGGAAAAAAATGGGTCCTGGAGGACTGGGTCAAATTGGATCATTTGCAAAGCCAAATGAATACATGTATATTGCTTTATTGTGACAACCCCCCTGCAAGAATGACAAGGAAATGATCATGAAACTATTATTTGGACTCACCGTTTTCGGTCTCGCCCTCGGCCTGGTCGCCGCCCCGGCGGCCGCGCCCCAGACCAAAGAGGAAAAAATCGAAGCCGAAGCCGCCAAAAAAGCCCCGGCGATCACCCCCGACAAGGTGGTCACCTACCGCTCCGTCGACGGCAAGGATCTGGTGCTCAACTGCTTCTTCCCGAAAGACTGGAAAGCGTCGGACACCCGGCCGGCGATCATCTTCTTCCACGGCGGCGGCTGGAGCGCGGGTGCGCCGACCCAGTTTTTCATCCACGCCCGCTATTTCAATGACCGCGGCTTCGTCACCATCTGCCCGTCCTACCGGCTCGGCAAGACCGGCGAAGACATCTACAACGGCGTCGCCGACGCCAAAAGCGCGATCCGCTATATCAAAAGCCACGCCGCCGACTTCGGCCTCAATCCCGACCGGATGACCTTTGCGGGCAGTTCCGCCGGCGCCCATCTGTCGCTCTCGGCGATGCTGAGCGACGAAGTCAACAATCCCGGCGACGACCTCAAGATCCCGACCATGCCGCAGGGCATCATCCTCTTCTGCCCGGTGGTCAATTGCGGCCCCGACGGCTACGCTCCCGCCTTCCGCCGGCTCGGCGACACTTACCCGAAAGTCTCTCCCGCGGGCTTGCTCCGCGAAAAGATGGCCCCGATGATCATGCTGCTCGGCACCAAGGACTCGATCCTCACCGAGGCCAAAGCCAACGCCTTCGCCGATGCCGTCGCCGCCAAGGGAAGCAGTTGCAAGGTGGTGATGTTCCCGGATCTCAAGCACGGCGCGTTCTACGCCGAAAAGAACTTCCTCGCCGCCAGCGAGGCGATCAACCAGTTCCTCGCCGCCAACAAGCTTGACCGGTGAGAAAACAGGCGATGAAACGGGGTTTGACCTTTGCCGCACTGCTCTTCGCAGCCGGGCTCGCCGCCGCTCCGGCGGAGGCTCCGTCCGAGCGCGAGGAACTCGCCTCGGTCAAGGCCGGGGCCGAATTCCCGCCCGACAAAGTGGTCCCCTACCGCTCGGTTGACGGCAAGGATCTGGTGCTCAACTGCTTCTTCCCGAAAGACTGGAAAGCGTCGGACAGCCGGCCGGCGATTCTGTTCTTCCACGGCGGCGGCTGGAGCGCGGGCGATCCCGCCCAGTTTTTTCTCCACGCAAGTTCCTTTCGCGACCGCGGTTTCGTCGCCTTTTCGGTCTCGTATCGGCTGGGTAAAACCGGCGATGACATCCGCAACGCGGTCGCCGACGCCCGCAGTGCGGTCCGCTTCGTCAGAAGTTATGCCGCCCGTTTCGGCATCAACCCCGACCGGCTGATCTACGCGGGAAGTTCGGCGGGTTCGCACCTGTCGCTTGCCGCCATGCTCTGCGACGGCATCGACAACCCGGAGGACGACCTCGCCGTTTCCACCCGGCCGGCCGGCATCATCCTCTTTTCGCCGGTGGTCGACTGCGGTCCCGACAGCGCCAGCACCGCATACCGCAAACTCGGTGAAAAGTACCCGCCGCTCTCGCCGATTCACCGCCTGCGCGAAAACATGGCTCCGATCCTGCTGATCCTCGGCAGCGACGACAACAAACTCAGCGAAAGTCAGGCCAACTCCTTCGCCGCCGCAGTCAAAGCCAAAGGCGGAAGCTGTCAAGTGGCAGTCTTCCCCGGCCTCAAACACGGCGCTTTTTACAGTCCGAAAAACTTCAACACGGCGACCGGAGCAATCAATCAGTTCCTCGCCGATTATCAACTCGGTGACTGATGAAACGACTCCGGATGCCGCTGATCGTCGCTGTGCTGGC
>CAZRFG010000003.1:0-2906 GCA_964599205.1 uncultured Victivallaceae bacterium | reverse complement strand
GAATCGGTGGTGTGGATTTCGGAGCGGAAAACCTTGCTTGCCGCCGCGTTGCTGGGCTGGAGCACGGTCTGGATGCTGCGGAGTTTCCGCAAACGCCGCCTGAGTTTCGCCGCGCCCCTTTTGCTGGCGCTCGCGCCGCTCGCCAAGGCGGTAGCGCTCCCCGGCTGCGTGATTGCGCCGCTTTACAGCTGGAGCCGCCGGCCGGGGCAACTCCGCCAAACCTTACGCTTCGCCGCCCCCTATTTGGCGGCGGGAGTCGCGGCGGGAGTGCTCACCACCGCGATGACGCTAAGCGAACTATCCTCCCGGCAAAGCGTTTCGCCCCTTTTCGCGGTCGCTTCCATGCTGCGCTATCTCGGCGCCGCATTGCTGCCCTTTAACCTCAATCCGATCCATCCCACCGGCGAAATTCCGGCGATGGCGATCGGCTGCGGCTTGATCACTTTGCTCTTTTTCGGCATCATGTACCGGTATTCCAGTTTGCCGCGCCGCTTCCTGGCCGCCTTCGGCATCATCTATATCCTGATGCTGTCCCCGGTTCTGAGCAGCGGCGCCTTTACCAACGCCGACTATGCCGACCGTTACAACTTCATCCCCTCGGCGGTGCTGTGGCTCCTCGGCGGCATCCTCTTTCAGCGGCTCGGGGAACGGGTGCCGGCCAAATTCACCAAAATCGTCTATTTATACATCGGCTGCGGCGCGCTCGCCTCCTTCTGCTATGTTCCGGTCTACTGTGACAGCGCCGCCCTCTTCTCCAGCGCCGCCGCGGTGGACAAGCCCAACCTCAAAGCCGCCGAGGGGCTGATGCTGGTCGGCTTCAACCGCGACAACCCCGAACTCCTTGAACTCGCCGCCGCAGCCTTGGCGAGACAATCCGGCGATCCCGCCGTGGTCAACATGGAACTCGCCGCCCGCGCCAAAGCCGCCCACCTTCGCGAACAATATAGCACCACCCTTTCCCTGCTCCATTTCCTCGAAGTTGACCCGCTTCCTCCGCTCTACAGTGGGGAAATCTACTACCCCTTTCTCTTCTCCGCCGCCGTCGACGCCGCGCTCCGCACCGAAAACCTGCCGCTAGCCGTAAAATTGCTCGAAAAACAACAGCGTCTCCAACTCGGCACTCCCTTCGACCTTCATTTCAACGCCGGTCTCCTCGCCTTGCTGCAGCACGACAAAATCCGCGCCGCGGCCGAATGGCGCAAAGCCCTCGAACTCCGTCCCGACGATCTCAAACTCAAAGCCAATCTCGATGCCGTCAGCCGCCCGGAAAATCAGCGTTCCCGGTAAAATATCGTCCTCTTTATTTTGTAGGTAACATATAATAAAATCGGTTTTTTCGGTTCAAAAAAGCTGTTGATAAGTTGTCAGTATTTTGTTACCGGTTGTCGACAACCTCAGTTTATCAACCTTTGCCGACAACTTGTCACCCCGGTTATGGACAGGCGAGAGTTGCCGCAACTCTTTGTAAATCAAATTTTCCCTTAACTTATTAACAGAAATTGAATTCTCTTCTGATACTATATTTATAATTTCTATATAAGAAGAGATAATAAGAAAGCATCCCGTCCGGCAAAATCAATCCTTGCTCGGACAGGCAATCTTTTTTCGGAGATTTTTCGGTTTTCAGATTGAGTTTTTGAAAACTGGAATTAGATTGTGACAAGGTTATTTTTATGAATCCATGCGAGAGCATTTCTGACGGAGGTCTGGGAAAATGAAATTCACGGTTAATCGCGAAAAATTGTTGAAAGCGCTGCAGCGGGTCAACAGCATCATCGGCTCGCGTTCGATGCTGCCGATCTTGGGCAATGTTCTTTTCAAGGCTTCCGGTTCGACGCTCGAACTCACCACCACCGACCTCGAAATCCGGATCGGCACCAGCGTCGAAGCTGCCGTCGAAGCCGAGGGCGAAACCACCGTTCCCGCCCGCAAACTCGCTTCGCTGATCGCCTGCTTCAGCGGCGCCGACGTCGCCGTCACCGTCGACGAAAATCACCACCTCAAACTCAAATGCGGCAGCAGCAACTTCACTTTGCTCGGCCTCTCCAGCGCCGATTTCCCGGAAACCGTCAGCTTTGAAGCGGTCCGCGAAATCAAAATCAAAGAAGCCGACTTCAAACGCATGCTCAACACCATCTCCTACGCGGTCAGTCCCGACGACAGCCGCAAGGTGCTCACCGGCATCCTCTTCAGCACCACCGGCAACAGCGCGACCTTGGTCGCCACCGACGGCAAACGCCTTGCCATGCAGGAGAAAAACCTCGAAATCATCACCGGTCCCGACGGCGACGCGATTATTCCCCTCAAGGCCGCCAACGAAGTCAAACGCCTGCTCGAGGGCGACGGCGTCCTGACCATCCGCATCGGCGAAAAACAGTGCTCGTTTGAAAGCGCCAACTTCCTCCTCACCAGCAAGTTGATCGAGGGGAATTACCCCAATTACAAACAGGTCATTCCCGCTTCCTTCTCGCGCATCATCGAAGTCGACTCGGATAAACTCCTCGCCAAAATCGAGACCGTCGCCCAGGTCCTCTCCGACTCCAGCGCCTATATCATTTTGTCGTTCAAAGAAAACGAACTCAAACTCCAGGCCTCCAGCAGTGAAGTCGGCGAAGGCACCGACCTCGTCGATATCACCTACAACGGCGAACCCGTCGACGTCTCTTTCAACCCCGCCTTCCTCGCCGACCCGCTCAAATATTGCGACGCCGACAAAGTCAAAATCAAAATCAACGACTCTTTCAACCCCGTCGCTCTCGAAGCCGGCGAAGGCTTCCTCTACGTGATCATGCCGATCCGCAAAAAATAACCTTCGCCAAAATCGAACCACCCGCAGCGAGACGGGGGAGAGAGCAAAACTTTTTAAAAAAAGTTTCTTTCTTCTCCCCCGAGCCCCCTCATCTTTT
>CAZRFG010000002.1:2378-36210 GCA_964599205.1 uncultured Victivallaceae bacterium | reverse complement strand
ATCAGTGCGGCCAACCCCGGCGACCGCGCGTCCGGCCGCGGCGCCGCGCCCGGCGGCACGCCCGGCCCCCGCGCGAACCAGTACCGAGTTCCCGCCGTTCCCGCAGAACTGATTTTTCCGCCGCCGCCGTTCCCGGATTTGGCAAAATCCGGGAGAGATGCTATGGTATAGAGAGTTCGATCAAAAATCGGAGGCTGCCATGGCTCATCGATGTCCCCGCTGCGGCGGTGAACTTGCCGCTCCTCATGCCGACTGCCCCGGATGCCGGTTCGCCCCCGGCGATGAGGTTACCGATCTGAGTCGCGCCGTACCCGCCGGCCCTTGGCGGCGCTGGGCGGCGCGGATGCTCGACTTCTTTGTCGAAGTCTTCTTCATCGGCTTTCTCTACGGCCTCTTTTCCGGGCCGGGAATGCGGGAGCTTTACGCCAATGTGCTCTTTTCGCTGCTGGCGCTGCTGTTCGACAGCGCGCTCTACGCCGCCTTCGGCAACACCCCCGGCAAATGGCTGCTGGGGATCAAAATCGTCGACGCCGACCTGCGGTCGATCAAGCGCGTCACCCACTTTTTGCGCAACCTCCTGGTTTATCTCAGCGGATTCGGCTTCGGCATTCCGCTGCTTACTTTGGTCACCTTTCTCTTCCAGTATTTCCGGGTTTCGCGGGGCGCTCAGGCGAGCTATGACGACACCCTCGGCTTGAACTCGCTCCACTTTCCCTGCGGCACCCTCAAAACGGTGATCGCGGTGCTGCTGCTGGTCGCGTTCATCCTGTCGTCGATTCTGCTCAACACGAGCGAGCGCCTCAACTGATCGCACCCGTTTTCCGGCGCGATCAACGCGCTATCTTACGAAAAGTTTTTTTCACTCCGCCGATTTCCCGGTGCGCGCCACCCGCCCTCCCCTTTTTCGATCATAGACTCCCCGGAAAAACGATAAAAACCGGGAAAAATCATTTTTTCTTTTTTTCCCGATTTGCATTTGAGTAAAATCCGATTACATTGCCGCCGATTAAAACAATACAGCTATAAGCGATCAATCAGGAGGCAATCGAAATGCGTGCAATCCGCAAGGACAGCTTGTTCCCGCAAGTCGCCGACCGGCTCCGGCAACGGATCGAGACCGGCGCGCTGACCGGCGCCCTGCCCGGCGTGCAGAAGCTCGCACTGGAGTTCAAGGTTAACTTCATGACCGTCGACAAGGCGCTCAACGTGCTTTCCGCCGAGGGGCTGGTACACCGGGTGCCGCGGCAGGGGACCTTTGTCAGCCACCGCCGGACGGTGGCCTTTGCGATGCACCGCCCGGAGGAGAGCATCCGCAAACGGGCGATTTTCGGCGAGCTGATCGGGGCACTGCAGCAGAAATCGGCCGAGGCGTCGTGCATGCTCGCCCTCTTCGACCTCGAACGCGCCGACGCGGTGCAAGCCGAAATGCTCGCCCGCCGGGTCGACGGCTTGATCACCCTCGGCAACGAAGCCGGGCTCGAACTGCCCGAGCCGCTCCGACGACTGCCCCGGATCAACGCCCTCGGCGTTCCGCCCGCACACCCGAGCGCCGATCAGGTGACCATCGACAACGGCCGGATCGGCCGGATGGCGGCGGAATATCTCCATCGCCGCGGCTGCCGCAAGGTGATCGCGCTCGCCCCCACCCACCACCGGCCGCCGGCGGTGATCCGGAGCGACGCCTTTGTCGAGGAGGCGTTCCGGCTCGGGATGGAGCCGCGCATCTACCGCGAGGAAGCCCCGCTCGCCGAGGAACGCTACGAAACCCTCGCCCCGATGCTGGAGAACTGGCGGCGCGACGGTTTCGCCGCAACCGGCATCTTCGCGGTCAACGACTTCACCGCGGCGGTGGCGACCAATTTCCTCTTGCTCCAAGGCCTCAAACCCAATCGCGACGTCTTCGTGATCGGCTGCAACCGGCCGCTGTCGAGCTTCCTGCCGCGCGAATACGACTTCGCCTACATCGATCCCAACCTCGGCGCAATTGCCGAAGCCGCGCTGAAACGGCTGTTCGAGCGGCTCGCCGACCCGGAACTCCCGGTCAAAATCCAGATTCTGCAACCCCTGATGATAAGGAATTCGGTGCAATGAAGAAGTGGACTCTCTTGGCGCTGCTCCTGGGCGGCATTCTCCTCGGCGCGGCCGAAGCGCGGCCGAAAACGATCGTGCTGCGCTCCTCCTGGCAGACCGTCAACATCGGCGACGTCGCCCACGCGCCGGGACTGATCGAGCTGGTGACGCGCCGCTTTCCCGATGATCGGATCGTGCTTTGGCCGGTCAATATCGGCGACGGGGTCGAGGAGATGCTGCGCCGCAACTACCCCAAACTCGAAATCGTCAAGGGCGAGCGCAACACACCTCAAATCGACCGCCTCTTCGACTCCGCCGACCTCTTCATCCAGGGGTCCTGCCAATCGGTGGGGGGCGACGATCTCCGCTACTGGCGGAGCCGGGGCGACAAGCCTTACGGCCTCTGCGGCATCACGCTTGAGCAACTGACGCCGCCGACCCGGGAATTGATCGACCATGCCGCGTTCTTCTTCTGCCGCGACACCCAGACCTTGCGGATGCTCCGGCGCGAAAAGGTGAGCTGCCCGGTTCTGGAGTTCGGCCCCGACACCGCCTTTGCGATGACCGCCGCCGATCCGGGTCCGGCCGAGGCGTTCATGCGCGCCAACGGTCTCGAAAACCAGCGCTTTCTCTGCGTCATCCCGCGTCTGCGCTACACCCCCTATTTCCAGATTTACCCGGACAAGAAGAACAATCCGGAGGAACTCCGCAAAAACGCCTACAGTTTGGAGCACCGCGATCAGGATCTCGCCCCGGTGATCGGCCTCATCAAGCGCTTCCTCGCCGAAACCGATATGAAAGTCGTGCTGTGCCCGGAAATGAGCTACGAAGTTGAATTGTACAAGAATGCGATCTACCCCGCCCTCAGCCCGGCGGAACGGGCCCGGACCGTGATCTACCCCGAATTCTGGCTGCCCGACCGGGCGATCGGACTTTACCGCCAGGCGCATTCGCTGGTCAGCATGGAAATGCACTCCCCGATCCTCGCGCTGGCGGCGGGCGTCCCGAGCTTCTATCTCCAGCTCCCGACCGAGAGTTGCAAAGGCGAAATGATGGCCGACCTCGGCCTCCCCGACTGGCGGCACTTCATCCCCGCCGAGTCGGCCGAAGAGATCTGGCCCGACCTCGAGCGGGTGATCAAGGATTACCCCGCCGCCCGCACCCGTGCCGCCGCCGCGATGGATCTCGTCCGGCAGCGTCAGGACTATATGATGGAGTGCGCCCGGAAAACCCTCGAAAAGCGGGAGTCGCCGGTTCGTCCGGAGGAACTCGCTGCCAAATTCGCCGCCTGGGACCGGAGCCGCCCGCGCCTCTTCGCCACTGCCGCGGGCAAGGCCAGACTCGCCGCCGCGCTGGCCACCCCGGACGGCAAAAAACTTGCCGCGATGATCGTCAAACGGGCGGAAAATGCGCTCGACTTCCCGCCGGCCGAGCGGGTCTTCCAAGGTACGACCATGCTCTCGACATCACGGATCGTGCTGGCCCGAATCAATTACCTCGGAATGGCGTATCTCCTCACCGGCGACCCGCGCTTCGCCCGCCGCGCCGCCGCCGAGATGGTCAACGCCGCCGGCTACCCCGACTGGAACCCCGGCACGTCGCTTGACACCGCCGAAATGACAATGGCGCTGGCGCTCGGTTACGACTGGCTTTACGACCAGCTGAAGCCGGGGGAACGCGATCCGATCCGCCGCGCGATCCTCGAAAAAGGGCTCAAACCGCTCTGCTCCAAGCCGCTCTGGTGGACCAGCGGCAGCAACAACTGGACCCAGGTCTGCCATGCCGCCGCCGTCGCCGGCGCGCTGGCGGTCTACGAGGACGACCCCGCCTTTGCCCGCGCCATCGTGGCCAAGGCGATCGAAGCGATGCCGCGCGTGATGCGCAACAGCGCCTATCCCAACGGCGCGTATCCCGAGGGCCCGATGTACTGGGGCTACGGCATGATGTTCAACGCGGCGCTGCTGGAAATGCTGGAGAACGCCTTCGGCTCCGACTTCGGGCTCGGCGCAACGGCGGGCTTTGACCGGATCGGCGAATATCTCGCCGCGGTGGCCGCGCCGTCGGGACGGGTCTACAACTACGGCGACAGCGCGGACCGCTGCGAAGTCGATTACCCGACCCTCTGGTGGTTCGCGAAATACGGCCGGACGGACTGTTTTTCGGCGCTGCAGCGAAGCTTGCTCGACAAACTGACCGCCTCCGGGCCGTCGAAAAATCCGCGCACCTTTGACCAGCGGCTGCTGCCGCTCTCGCTCTTCGCTTTTCCCGCGGATCTGCCCGCCCAAGGCTCGACCAAACTCCCGCTCCACTACTTCTCGGGACGGGAAGCGGCGGTGCCGTTTGCGATGCACCGCTCCGACAGCTCCGCCGATGCGGCGGCGGTCGCGATCAAGGGCGGCTCGCCGAATGCGCCGCACGCCCACATGGATGTCGGCGCGGTCATCGTCGAAGCCGACGGCGTCCGCTGGCTCGCCGAATCGGGGATGGAGAATTACCAGAAGCAGCAGGCGGTGCGCAAGGATTTCTGGAGTTTCGCCCAAGACAGCGGCCGCTGGGAGGTTTTCCGGCTCGGACCCGACAGCCACAACATCATCCGGATCGACGGCGCGCGCCAGAACGTCGCCGGCTACGCCCCGATCGTCAAAAGCACGCCGGAGGAGACTGTCGTCGACTTGTCGCCGGTCTATGCCGGCCAGGCGGCAAGCGTCCGCCGCCGGGTCGTGCTCGATCCGGCCGGCCGGGCGATCACCGTCAATGACCGCCTGACCGGGCTCAAGCCGGGGGCCGAAGTCCGCTTCCAGTTCGCCACCGTCGCCGAAGCGACGCCGGGCGAAGGCGGGAAACTCCTGCTGAAAACGGACGGCAAGGCCTTTGAGCTCTTTTTTGACGCCGGCAAACTCCCGGTCAAGTGGGAGGTCACGCCGACCGCCGAATTGATGAAACGTTCGGATACCCCGATCGCCGACGGCAAGATGCTCGCCGTCAGACTCGCCGCCCCCGCCGACGGCAAACTCGACGTCACGTTGCGCGGACGCCCGGTGACCCCCTGAAGATATTTCTATGTCGCATTCAAAGCGCGATTCAACCCAATATGGAGAAAATGTCTATGCAAAGCCGGTTCTTCACCCTGATTGAGCTCCTCGTCGTCATCGCCATCATCGCCATTCTCGCCGCCATGCTGCTGCCCGCGCTCAACCAGGCGCGTGAAAAAGCGCATGCGATCAGCTGCCTCAACAACCTCAAACAGACCGGGTCCGGGGTCGGCATGTACGCCGCCGACCACGACGACGTGATTCCGCCGATCGACTGCGGGATGAATATTCAGTACTGGACCCAGTCGATGATGGGCCTCAACAGCGACGGCAACTACAGCGCCAAGGCGGGCTGGAACAAAGGGGCGTATATTTCGCTCAGCCAGTTCCGCTGCCCGTCGATGAAGGCGAATTTCAATATGAGCGGCTCGAGCAACTGGTGGATCACCTACCCCCATTACGCGATGGTGCTCACCGTGATCCCGCGCGCGTCCAAACCCGGCGACTGCGTCAAGATCGGCAAGCTGCCGACGCCTTCGCTCAAAATGCTGCTGATCGACGGCAGCATCGCGGTGGATGGAGCGCAGGGGTATTACCGCTGGTCGTACGATTACGCCGACTTCAGCACCCCTTATTTCGCCTTTCCGATGGCGCGGCACAACGGCTCGGTCAATACCCTCGCGGTGGCGGGCAACGTAACCGGTTTCCGGATTCCCAACCGGTCGACCCCGAGCTTGGGCTTCCCGTTCAGCAAGACCGACCCCGAGTCGGGACGGTACAATCGCCGGGATTACAAATGAGCCGATTCAGAAAGTGATTTCGAAACGATCCGGAAGGACTTTTGCAATCGGCTCGTAAGTTATTTTTGCCGCGCGGACTGGACCCGGGCGTAGAGGCACTTGAGATATTCCGACTCTTTGAAGCGGGCGGGGTGGTCAAAGGCGTGAAAAGTGCGGTCGATTTCGTCGAGCCGGAAGCCGCTTTCGGCGGCGGCCGTCTTGACGTGGTCGAAGAGCTCCTCCGCCCTCACCCGGCTTGAGCACGAGGCAAAGACCAGGATGCCGCCCGGCGCGACCAGCTTCACCGCACCCCGGGCAAGCCTCGCGTAAGCGCGGAGCGCCGTCGGCGTCTCGGCCGCCGATTTGGCAAAGGACGGCGGATCGACCACCACCACCCCGAAACGGGCCTTTTCGCGGTAGAGCTGCTCCATCACCAGAAAGGCGTCCCCGGCGATGCCGCGATGGCGGCAGCGGGCGACCGTTTCGATACCGGAATTGAGCTTGAAATGGGCGTCGCAGGCGGCGATGGCGTGTTTATTGAAGTCGACGCTGCAAACGTCGCGCGCCCCGCCGCGGGCGGCGTAGAGCGAAAAACCGCCGGAGTAGCTGAAGAGGTTGAGTACCGAAGTTCCCGCCGAAAGTTTCTCCACCCGCGCCCGGTTGTCGCGCTGGTCGAGGAAGAACCCGGTCTTCTGCCCGCTTTTGACGTCAGCTTCAAACCGGAGGCCGTTTTCGCGGAAGCGGACCATGCCGTCCCAGCCCGGCGCGCCGAAGAGGGTGCCGTCCTCAAGTTCGGTGGTTTTCTGCAGCTCCCGCGACAGCCGGAGCGAAAGCTGCCGCATCCCGGGATTGGCGGCGGCGATGGCGTCGATCAGGTCGCCGAGGTGGGGCAACAGCGCCGCCGCGTAGACCTTGACCGCCAGCGTGTCGGCGTAACGGTCGGCGACCAGGCCGGGGAAAAGGTCGGAGTCGCCGTTGACCAGCCGGTACGCGTCGGTTTCGGGCGGGCACTTGCCGAGCCGGAGTCCGGCGGCGGCCCCGGCGAGTTCGGCGAAGAGCTCCGGACCGACCGGCCTGGCCCCGGCCCCGTGGGCCATTACCTTGACCCGGACCGGCGAAGCGGGGTCAAAGAGCCCCGCCCCCAGCACCTCGCGGCCGCTCTCGTCGAACAGCACCGCGACGTCCCCCGCCGCGCCCGGCCGGGAAATTTTCACAATCGAGTCGGCGAAAAGCCAGGGATGGCGCTGCCGCAGGAAGGGCACCGCCTTGGCCGAAACCCGTAGCGCCAGCCGGGGATTGCCGGTGCCGCCACGGGGAAGTTGATCGGAGAATGAAGTCATGTTCTTACTTGGTTATTTTTGCTTTTTCGCACGGTGGCACGGTGGCACGGAGAGGAGTGAAAAGAAATGAGTTCAATGCACAACCTCGAATTTTCGAATCCACCATGGTGCATTTCCGCTGTCTTTACTCCGTGCCTCCGTGCCTCCGTGCGAAACCTACTCCATCAATCGTCGCCGCCAAAACAAAACTGCGCACGCGCCGCCCGGCGGTTCAAGAAAACTCAGTACGGCGAATCGGGATAGAGATAGCGGTCGGCATTTTCCTGGGTCACGATCACCGACTCGATCAGCCGCTCGACTTTGCCGTCCGGCGATTTTTTGCCGTTGCGGAGCGCGGCGAGCGCGATGTCGATGCCGTCGGCGATCATCGAGGGCGAATAGGTCACCGTCGCCTTGACGAAGCGGTCGCCGGCTTTGACCTTGCCGATCATGATCTTGCTGCCGCCGGCTCCGACCATCGCTTTGATGTCGGTGCGTTTCGACTCTTCGAGCGCTTTGAGCGCGCCGACCATGACATCGTCGTCGCCGGCCCAGACGCCGTCGATTTTGGGGTATTTCTGGAGGAAGTTTTCCATCAACTTCAGCCCCTGTTCGGTATTCCAGTTGGCGGTCTTGGAGTCGAGAATGCGGATGCCGGGATATTTTTTCATCGCTTCGGTGAAAGCGGTGACCCGCTCGGTGTTGATCGGGCAGGGAATCCCCTCCATCATCACGATGTCGCCCTTGCCGTCGAGCGCCTTGGCCATCGCTTCGGCGGCGGCCGCGCCGAGGCTGCGGTTGTCGCCGTTGACGAAGTAATCGGCGAGGTTGTCCGGCATCGGATTGGAGACGATCACCAGATACGCCCCTTTTTCCTTGGCCTGTTTCAGCACCGGAGCCAGCGGGGCGGGTTCCTGCGACAGCACCACCAGCGCGTCGGGCGAACGGCCGAGCAGATTCTCCACCCGGTCGACCTGTTCGGCGGTGGTCTGGCCGGAGGTGATGATCACTTCGACGTCGGGATTGGCTTTTTCGATCCGCGCCTTGGCCTTTTCGGCGTGATAGAGGATGCCGCCGGTCCAGCCGTGGGTCGCGCTCGGCGCCGAGACCCCGATTTTGAGCTTTTTCGGCCCGCTTGAGGCCTCTCCGCATCCCGCCAGCAGCAGCGCCGCGGCGGCGATCCCGAACAGCAATGATGATTTCATGACAAACTCCGTCTGGTTAGTGGATCAGAATATCGTTCCAGTCGCCGTTGAAGCCGAGCCGCCGCATCAATGCGATATGCGGCTGCAGCAGCCCGAAATCGGCGAGATTGTGCGAATCGCTGCCGAAGGAGAATTTGAGTCCGGCCGCAAGCGCGCGGGCGGTAAATTCCGGCGGCGTGCGGTCGTTGTGATAATTGATCTCCATGGCGAGGCCGTACCGGCGGAAGATCCCGATGATGCGGTCAAAATGGGGCTCGGGATCGAGGTTGTGTTTGTAGAAAATCCGCAAGGGATGCGCCACCGTCGGCACCGGACTCTTTCCGATCGCTTCGAGGAGGAACATAATTTGCTCGATCTGGCGCTCCGGCCCGATGGATTCGTCGAGCCGGTGGATCGCGCCGAGCGAGTAGCGCCAGTCGGGCGTCGCCCCCACCGGCAGCACCATCTCGCCACTCCGGTCGAAGTCGACTTCGAGGGCGGGAATGAAGCGCGGATCGGCGTGGGTTGCGAGGTAGTTGCAGAAATCCCGGTAGCGGTCCGGCCCCGGATGGCGGGTCTGGTCGGAGAACCAGACCCAGTCTTTCCAATGCGACGCGGGCGGGCGGCAGAGCTGGCTGGAGTGCTCGGTGATCACCGCCGCGCTGAGGTTGAAGGGCTCAAAAAGCGTTTTTTCGACCCCGAGATCCATATTTTCGGAGCAGTAGGCAAAAGGGGTATGGGTGTGGCGGTCGATCCACGCGAAACCCTCCGGCAAGCGGAAATCGGCGCGTTTCACCGCGATGGTGTCGCCGAGCTCGATTTCAAGCCAGCCGAAGGGGGCGCGGCCGAGCTCGACCAAGGGATGAATCCGATCCGGCGCTTCCACCCCGGCGGCGCTGATCCTGATCTGCGGCGCTTCCCCGGAACGCGCGACGGCGAAGCCCCCGGGCGCAGCTTCAATGCGAAACTTTCCCGCCACCTCGAGTACCGGCGGCGGCGCGGGGAAAATCCGCTCGAATTCCTTCTCCGGGAGATCCCCCTCGCCCCGCCGTACCAGCACCGGCACGGACAAGGTTTTGAAGCGCGAAGCCAGCTCCCCGAGCCGGGCGTGGACGCTGTGATCGACCGCCCCGGCGGGAGCGGTGAAGTCGCCCAGGGCGATCAGGGCATCCGGCATCTCGACCTTGCGGCAGAGCCGGGTCAGCCGATGCAGCAGAATCCCCCCGAGGCCGTGAGCCCCGTATGCGATGCCGGAAACGACAATGATGCGGGAACTTTGACTCATCACTTGATCTTTTCGACCTGCCATGCGCCGGGAGTCGGCGCTTTGACCAGCTGGATCGGCACCGAGCCGTCGATGTCGTAACTTTCGCTTTTGCCGTCGGGCGAAGTGACTTTCCAGACGCCGGCGGAGAGGTCGCCGAGGAGCAACGTATAAGCCGTGCCGTCGGCCGGAACTTCGACCGCGAAGGAACCGGCGAGCTTGCCCGCCCCGGCGTTGGTGCTGATGAGATAACCCCCGGCGTTGATCACGTGGTTGACCGGTCCCGGCGTGAACGATTTAAAAATCATCGGAGCCTCCAGCGCGCCGATCTGCATCGTCACCAGCACTGTATGCTGGAGGCCCGGCGAAGTCACGGTGAACACGTTGCGGTAGCCCGGATCATTCTCCATCGGATTGCCGAAAAGCTCGGTCGAGTGCCCGTCGATCCCGGGCAGCAGCATCTGGAAGAGCATCCGGCCGCCGTCTTTGCCGTTGTCGGAGCGGACCATGAGATAGCTTCCCACATTCTGCGGCTTGGCGGGCGTAGTCACGCACCAGCGCAGCGCCGCCGGTTTGGCGCAGCCGATGTAGTCGCGCACCACCAGCAGCGTCTCCGCCGGGCTGGTTTCCGGCCGCAGCACGATCAGCATGCGGGTGTGGAATTTGACGTTGCCGGTCGGGGTGTAGACGATCTTGCGCACCTGCAATCCCGGCTGGGTGATGCTGTAAAGCACGCTGTCCTCGACCGGCAGCCGATGGTCGACGGTGAGGAAATTGGCGGCCCCGGTGGCCAGCGCGCCGTTGTAATCAATGTTGAACGACCCGTTGGGCCCGATCCGCACCGTTTCCGGAGCAGCGGACGACGCCAGCGCAAAACCGCCGCACAACAGCGCGGCCCAAAAACGAATACCCATACGCACCCCCGTTCAAGAAAAAAGCCGCGGAGTCCGCGGCTTGCTTTCCCGGCTTGAATTAAAAATCCTCTTCTTCCATGTCGTCGAAATCCGCTTCGAACTCTTCGCTGTCGAAAAAGGTTTCGTCGATTTCATCATCCACGAAGTCGTCTTCTTCTTCCTCAAGATCATCAAATTCGCCGAGCTCGTCATCGTAATCGCTATCGTCGTCGCCCATCAGCGACGAGCGGGTGCTGATCACCGAGCCGCATTCGGGGCAGTACCCGTCCTCGGCCTCGATAGCGCTTTCGCTCACTTCCATATCACAATATGGACATCTGGTCTTCATAGTCAATCGCTCCTGCTTTAGCCGGTGTTGCCTGTTTGGGCGTAATATATTGATTTTTTCGCGTTTGTCAAATCATTCCGCCGGGAAAGACCGCTTTTTTATTGAAAACAAACTCTTCCGAACTTGAAAAATGCGCTCAGGACTGGTATATAATGGTGTAGTCATCCCCTCAATATCAAAAAAAGGAATCTTTGACATGAGCTCCTGGCAACAACTCGGACGGACGAGCGCGCTCCTCGCCCTCGCCTGGTCGGCGGCGGCGGCGGATCTCGCGCTGCCGGAAATTTTCAGCGACAACCTGGTCATGCAGCGCGACCGCAAAGTGCCGGTCTTCGGCACCGCCAATCCGGGTGAGAAGATCACCGTCAGCGTCGCCGGCAAAAGTTTTGCGGGCGTCACCGACGCGGCCGGCAACTTCTCGGTCGAAATCGGCCCCTTCACCGCCGGCGGCCCCTACGAAATGACCGTTGCCGGGAGCAAGACCGTCACCATCAAAAACCTCCTCTTCGGTGAAGTCTGGCTCTGCGGCGGCCAGTCCAATATGGAGTGGCAGGTCCAGCGCTCGACCACCGCCAAAGACGCGATGGCAAGCGCCAATTATCCTGAAATCCGCCTCTTCCAGGTGGTCAAGGCGACCGCCGCCGCGCCGCAGAAATCGTTCGACGCCAAGTGGTCGGTCTGCTCGCCGGAAACCGTCGGCACCTTTTCGGCGGTCGGTTTCTTCTTCGGCCGCGAACTCTATACCACGCTCAAAATTCCGGTCGGGCTGATCTCCTCCAACTGGGGCGGCACCCGGATCGAGCCGTGGACGCCGCCGGCCGGCTTCCGCGCCGTGCCGGGCCTGGAGAGCTACGCCGATGAGGCCGAATCGCGCATCCCCGGCACCGCCGCCTACCGCCAGCTGACTGCCGAAGTGAGCAAGAATTACCGCGACTTCGTTGCCAAATTCGAAGCCGCCGCCGCCGCCGGCAAAGACCTCCCGGTCGCGCCCGAATACCCGCGCACGTTCCTCCCGGTCAATCGCGGCAGCACCACCGCGCTCTACAACGCAATGATCGCCCCGCTGGTCCCCTACGCCATCCGCGGCGCGATCTGGTACCAGGGCGAAGCCAACCTCGCCGACGGCATGCTTTACGCCGACAAAATGACCGCCCTGGTCGGCGGCTGGCGCAAAGTGTTCAACAATCCCGAAATGAGCTTCTACTTCGTCCAGCTCGCCCCCTTCATCTATCAGAACGCCCCGGACACCCGGCTGCCGGAAATCTGGGCCGCCCAGCAGGCCTTCGCTGACAGCGATCCCCGCGCCGGCATGGTGGTGATCAACGACGTCGCCACCATCAAGGACATCCACCCGCCCCACAAGGAACCGGTGGGAAAACGCCTCGCCGCGCTGGCGCTCAAACGCGACTACGGCAAAACCGAACTCAAGGCCGACGCCCCCAAGGCGGTTTCGGCCGATTTCAACGGCGACACCGTGACCGTCAAATTCGTCAATGTCGAAAGCTTCCAGACCCGCGACGGCAAGGCCCCCGGCCACTTTGAAGTCGCCGGCACGGACGGCGTCTTTGAGAAAGCCGACGCCGAAATCGCCGGCACCGCGCTCAAGGTCAAAAGCGCCAAAGTCGCCAGCCCCTGCCAGATCCGCTTCGCCTGGAGCCAGTCCGCCGAGCCCAACCTCCGGAACGAAGCCGGCCTCCAACTGGGCGCGTTCCGCTTCGCCGCCGCCCCCGACGCCGCCGCCGTTGCCGACCGGCTGCCGGACGATGCCAAGTACAAGCTGATCTACCGCGCCGACCTCCTCGGCGGGGACAAGGACACCCCGGTTCGCGCCCGTTATGAAAGCGACTTCTCCGGCGTCAGCTGCAAGAAGATCAAGCGGATCGCCTACCTCCTCGAAACCGAAAGCGCCGACGGCAAAAAAGAGTTCGTCGCGGTCTCGCTCGATCCCTTCACCCAGAGCCTCAGCCAGATCGGCATCCCGTCGCAGTCGATTGGACGCACCTTTCAGCAGAAAGTCACCAATCTGGCGGTGAAATCGAATGTCGCCGGGGTCAAAACCGGCAAGATCGCCGAGGGCAACCTCGAATTCTGGTTCGGCAACTACAGCGGCGCCAACAGCGCCAATGTCCCCGGCGCGTCGGCGACCGCCTACGACTTCGGCGACGAGCCCAACCGCGATCTGCGCCCCGGCTACGGCTCGATGCAGATCCACAACACCGCCGACAAAGCGACCCTCTTCGCCTACAACGCCTGGAGCCGCGGCAAAACCGCCGACATCGGCATCGGCAACGCCCCCTCGGGCAATCCAGACTGGACTTTCAGCAACAGCGGCAGCAAACTTGCCAAAGCGACGCTGCTGGTCTTCGCCGAGCTTGAATGATGATTCGCTCCGACGCGCTCCCGCCCCACCGGGGCGCGTTTTTTCTTTCTACAGAGCCGATTTCAAAAGTATTTGCGGATGATGAAAAAATGATCGCCGATGGCCGACGCCGTCCGTCATTGAGAGGCTTTACCCTCAGCGGTAAAGCCCGAAGTGTCGGACAAGCCGGTTGCGGCGAGCGTTTTTCAGCGCTGCAAAGAGTTTTGAAATTGGCTCTACACCTTGCAATCTCCGGAAAATCGCTCTATAGTATTTTCATTCAACCCCGGGAGACGTTATGAAAAAAGTGCTTCAGTGTTGCCTCTCCGCATTGACCGCGTCAACTCTATCGGCGGCCCCGACGCTCGACCTCGGCCGCGCCGCCGGCGGCAAAGTGACCGAGGAAAATAACCGCCGGGCGGTGCTGCTTTCGGCGGAAGCGAGCCCGCAGGACAGCGTGGTGATTCCTTTGAGCGAACCTTTGACCCCGGGGGTCTGGCTCGGCGACTTCGAGCTCTTCGGACCGTCGCCCAAATTTTCGCCCAACACCGAAGTCATCTTCGACACCGCTGGTCCGCTCAAAATGAACGGCTACTTCATGTCGCTCAAGAATGGCTTCTTCAAGCAGAAAGCGGGCTTCATCATCGAGTCGCAGGCGACCAAAGTGACGCTCAAAATGACCTGGTCGCGCAAACTTGACTGCCTCGGCCTCGCCGGGGCGACCTTCACCCCGGCCAAAATCGCCGACTTCGCCAACCTTCCCATCTTCCTCGAGCTCAAGGTGGTCAACGGTGAATTCAAACTCCCGGCCGGGCTTCCCTACGGCATCTATCAATTCAGTTTCCCGAAACCGCTCGCGGTCCGCTGGAGCGACGACGCCGGCAAGTCGGTGACCACTCCCGAGCTCAAAGCGGTGACCATCTCGATCCGCAACCTCACCGGCGGCAAAGTCCTCAACGGCGACTTCTCGGGCATGATCGCCGCCGCCCGCTACCTCGAGCGCGGTTCGCTCGCCCCCTACGCCGGGAAAGCGCTGCCGGCGACCAAAGACGCCGCCAAACTCGAAAGCAACACCCTGGTGCTCAAATCCCCCGCCCTCAACGCCGCCCCCGGCTTCGGCGCCTACCCCGAGGGCAAGCCGATCGCGCTGGTCACCAGCTGGGACGACGGCCGCAAACAGGACTTCAAGCTGACCGAAATTCTCGCCAAATACGGCGTCCGCGGCACACTGGTGATGAACCGCAACTCGGAAGTGCTGCCGCAACTCAAGGAACTCGAAGCGCGCGGATTTGAAATCGGTTCGCACTCGGTGACCCATCCCTTTATGTACCTCTCCAGCCCCGAACGCTGCCTCGCCGAGGGACTGTTGATGCGCGCCGACCTCGAAGAGCGGCTCGGCCATCCGGTGATCTCCTTCGCCTATCCCTTCGGCTACCAGCCGAGCTATGACCTCAAGGGCGACTACGTCACCAATTCGCTCGCCGAGGCCGGCTACTGGGCCGCCCGCACCACCACCGCCGGCACCACCCATATCGACGCGAATTCCAATCTCCTCGCACTCCCCAACGACTTCCATTTCAATACTTCGCCCGATCGCATCCGCCAGCGCCTGGAAGCCGCCCGCAAGGAGAAACCGGGCGCGATGATCTACCTCTGGGGCCACAGCTACGAACTCGACAACGGCGGCGACAAGAAGCTCGAAGCCGCCCTCGACGTCCTCGCCGGCCAGCCCGACGTCTGGTACGCCACCCAGGGCGAATTCTCGGTCTGGCAGTTCCTCCGCGCCAACAGCAAAATCCTCCCGGGAGCCAAACCCGGCGAGTGGACCGTCAAGATTCCGTGGATCCACTCCTATTTGCGCACCGTCCCCCTCACCCTGGAGCTGCCCCCCGGCACCACCGAGGCGATCTGGAACGGCAAAAAACTCCCGATCGTCGATAATCGCATCGTTTGCCCGTACTGAGCTGGAAAAAAGCCGGGCGCGGCGATATAGTACCGCCGCGCCCGGAATGTCGCGGGACGAGGGAGAAATCGGATGAAAAACATTGCCGGAACCGGCCTGTTCCTGCTTGGCGTGATCGCCGGGATCGGCTGCCGCATGCTGCTGCTGGAAACCGCGGCGGCGGACATGATCTACTACCAACTGCTGACAGCTCCGGCGCCGCCACTGGCTTCAACACTGCTCTGCTGGGGGGTTCCCGGCGGCGCACTCCTGTGGTTCGCCGGATATTTTTCCCGCCGCCCCGATGCTCTTTGCAAAGCGCTTGCTCCGCTCGGACTGCTGCTGATTCCGGGTTTCTTTTTCCCCGCGTTCTGGGTGTTGCCGACCGCCATCGTGATCGTCGGCTGGGCGCTGCTGCGGCTCGGCGCGGGAGGATTTCTGAATGGACTCAAACTTCCGGCGGTTTCGGCCCGGCAGGCGGCAGGAGTCACCGCGTGTTTTTACCTTGCCGCCGTCGCCTGGGGATTTTACACCCAATACCACTGCCGCGAAACGCTCTTTTTGCTCTACAACGACTGGGGCCATTATTTTGACTATTATTACCAGTTGTTGCAGCGCGAACCGCGCCATTACGGCGCGTTCCTGGTTTCCGGCCTGCACTGGAATCCCTTGCCCGCCACGCTGATGATCCTGCTGATGGCGGCCTTTCCGGGCCTGGAGGCGGAAACCATATTCACGGTCAATGCGCTGACGGTGTATTCGGCGATTCCCCTGTTCTATATTCTCGCCCGAAAAAACCACTGGACGCCGGGATGCGCGCTGTGGGCCGCCGCCGCCGGATTCCTCAGCCCGACCCTGAGCAACCAGTGTCTGTCGCTTTTTTACGGCTATCATCCGATCTCGTTTTTCATTCCGCTGCTGATCGGATTTTTCATTTTTCAAAGCGTCGGCAACCGCCGCGGCATGGTCGCCATGTTCGCGATTTCACTGCTGATTCAGGAAAGCGTACCGGTATTCTGGGCGGGGTATGCGCTGCTTTTGCTTGCCCGGCGGCGATGGCAGCTCGGAATTGCCCTGTTCGCCGCGATGGTGGTGCTTTTCATGGTGCTTTCGCAGCATGTCATCCCGTTTTTCGAGCAATACGATTTTTATCCGCAGCAATTTCAATTTGGTTCGCTCGGCTCCAGCCCGATTGAAGTACTGCTGTCGCCGATCCTCCGCCCGGCGGCATTCGGCGCGGCGCTGTTCAAATCGAGCAACTTCTACTTGCTGATGGTGCTGATCGCCCCGTTTTTCTTTCTCGCGCCGCGCCGCAGCGATCTTTTCATCTGCGTCTGTCCGCTGCTCTTCGCCATCTGCCTTCAGAGCGGCGGCGGCGGAGTCAACATCGTCCGCCAGTACACCCTCGAAGCGGGAGTGATCGTCATCATCGCCTCAATTATGGGGGCGGAAAACCTCAAGCCCGGCAAATGGTACGGCTGGTGCGCCGGCAGCACCGGCGGCGGCGCCCGCGGCTGGAAACGCGGCCTCGCCGCGGCAAGCATCGCCACCATCCTCCTCGGCTTCTACGCCTTCGCCAAGGCCCCCCTGATCGGCAAATATTCATTTGAGCCGCTCCGGCAGCAGCGCACCCATACCGAAGCCCTCAATGCCCTGACCGCCCAACTGAAGCCCGGCGAGACGGTCGCCACCACCCGCCGCACCCGCGGCTGGCTCCTCGGCAAATGTCCGACCCGTTACCATTTTGAACTTGACGCCAAGCCGGAATGCGCGCTGGTCTACCTCACCGACACGTCAGCCTCCACCGAGGAGCGCCAGACCTTCCGCCGCGAACTCCGCGACCGCGGCTACCAGCCGGTCGCCTCCCGCAACTCCGCCGGCAGTCAGTTCGTGCTCTTCCGCCGCGGCATCCAACCGCCCGACCTGCCCTTTCTGCAGACCATTCCCGGCGAAGCTTTTGACCGCATCGGCGTCCCGCTCGCCGCCAATTTACCCGGCTTCGCCATCCGCTTCCTCCCCGTCACCCAAAGTCCGGAGTGGACCTTCCTGATCAAACCCCTCGACCGTCAAGTATTTGACGTTATGATCACGGTCACGCTCGACTTCGGGGGGCGGCCGCAGATCTGGCGCGGCTACTATGCCCACGGGGTCATCCCCGCCGCTCTCGCTCCCCCCGACCAGGTGTTCATCCTCAAACTTCCCCGCAACCCCGAGCTCGGGATTCCCACCGCCGTCACCGTCACCCTCACCCCCTGAAAAGCCCTTCCGCACCAAAAAAGGAGAGCCCTCTTCGCTTTGCGGCAAAGAGGGCCCCGGATGTCGATACGGTCGTCAGACGCTTTCGACGGTGAGGTCGGGACTGACGAATTCACGAAGTTTGTCTTCGACGGTGCGTTTGAGGGTGACTCCGGCGGAGGGGCAAGTCGAGCAGCGGCCCTGGAGCCGGACGATGATCTTGAGGCCCTGAATATCGACCAGCTCGATGCTGCCGCCGTCCTGTTCGAGGAGCGGCTTGATCTCCTTGTCGATCACTTCCTGGACCCGCATCACCCGCTGGACGACCGGCAGGGCGGCGAAGTCGACGGCGGGGACGACCGGCTTGCCTTCGGCGGCCCAGAGGTCGTCGAGGATCTGCTGGATGTCGTCGAGGCAGCTGCCGCAGGCGCCGCCGGCTTTGCAGTAGTGGGTGATGTCTTCGGCTTTGTGAAGCTTGTTTTCGCGGGCGACTTTGCGGATTTTGACATCGCTCACGCCGAAGCAGCGGCAGACGATCCGCCCCTCGTCGTCGGCGTCGGCTTCAAAGGGGTTCTTTTCGCCGCGGTATTTGGCGATGGCGGCCTGGAGCGCCTCCATCCCCATCACCGAGCAGTGCATTTTTTCCTCGGGGAGTTCGCCGAGCAGCGCGACGATGTCCTGGTTGGTGACCTTGGCGGCCTCGTCGAGGGTCATCCCGGTGACCAGTTCGGTCAGAGCCGAGCTGGAGGCGATCGCGCTGACGCAGCCGAACGTCTTGAACTTGGCTTCGGCAATGCGGCCGTCCTTATCGAGTTTGAAGGTCAAACGCAGCGCGTCGCCGCAGCTGACGTTGCCGACTTCGCCGAAGCCGTCGGGGTTTTCAATTTCGCCCACGTTGCGGGGATGAAGAAAGTGATCCATCACTTTTTCGTTGTAATTCCACATATCAATCCTCCGTTTTCTTCCCTTGGGGATTTTCAAGTATTTTGGCGACGAGGGCGGCGGCAAAGGGCGATTTGATCTCCTTGCGCGCCAGCATCGCCTCGAGATAGAAACCCACCAGCGGGTGGTTTTTCGCCTGTGAATTGAGCGACCAGAACGCAGCGCGACCGATCAGGTGACGCATCAGACTGGCCTGATTTTCCGGTGTCTTTTCCTTCAATTTTTTAAAGTCTTCGATCGAAATGGTTCCCTCCATTTCGGGGATCGCGCCGACCAGTTTCACGATCGCTTCGGAGTTGCCGCGGGCGGCGAACTGACTCCAGAGAATATCCAGCTCAATCGGACTTTTTGGAGTTTTCACCATCAGGCGCGACCGGTCCTGCTGGGCGTACTCATAAAGCAGCGTCCGGAGAAATGGTTTTTCCTCCTCGCTCAGGCCGGACTCGAGCTGCCGCATCGACTCGATCAGATACGGGTTGTCGCGCAGCACAAAATAGAAAAAGGCCAGTTGCGGCCAGGGGGAGAACCCCACCGGTCTCTTTTTCTGCTGCTCCAGGAGCCGCCGGGTCACGACCGGGAACTGGCGCGGCAGTTCATTGGGTTGCGGATTGCGGTAATAGAAATTGAGGTATTTCCCGATTTCAGTCAGCGGCTGCTTCGCCATTTCGGCTTCGGATGTGAGCGTGATCGCAGTCTTCTCCTCGACCGCGGTTCCGGCATTGAGATCGCTGACTTTGACCTCAAAGCAGTACTCGCCCTCCGGATCCGGCGGGTCAAAGGCGATCCGCAATTCGCTCGGCAGCAGAAAAACCGCGTCGGGATTGCTCATCGCCAGCTCGGCGGCGGGAAGCTCGCTGGTGTGATAAACCGAACCGTCCGGCTTCAAGGCCCGGAAGGTCGCCGAAAGTTTGGCCCGCTGGTTGTCGATCCGGCACCCCTTGACCACCACGTAGAGCCGGAACGGCTCGCCCCGGACCACCTGCGAAACGGTCGAAATGAACGGCGGCCGTCCGGGGAGAATGTGCTCCCACTGGTCGTTGACGTTGGTCTGCAACGTCAGCAGCAGTTTGGCTTCGACCGCCTGCAATCCGGCACCCCCCGGCAGCAGCGCCAGCAGCGCGACAAGGATGTATACGATTTTCATTTCGGCGGCTCCTTCCGGGTTGCGGACCACAAACGGCGACGAAAATTCAGCAAAGTTCCGCCTCAATCCGGGCTTTGACCAGTTCGACGATGGCGGCGCAATCGACCAGCTCGGTATCGCGCGAACTCCGGGTGCGGAACTCGACCTTGCCCTCGGCCAGCGACTTCGGCGACACCACCACCCGCAGCGGAATGCCGAGCAAATCGGCGTCGCTGAACATGAAGCCGGCCTTTTCGCCGCGGTCGTCGAAGAGCACTTCGACCCCGGCGGCGAGGAACTCGCGATAGAGCGCTTCGGAGGCTTCGCCGACCCCGTCCTTGCCGGGGTTGAGCGCGCAGAGCTGGACGTGGTAGGGCGCGATCGACATCGGCCAGATCGGGCCGAATTCGTCGTTGGACTGCTCGATCACCGCGGCCATCGCGCGGCCGACGCCGATGCCGTAGCAACCCATGATCATCGGGGCGGATTTGCCGTTCTGGTCGAGGTAGTTGCACTGCATCGCGGCGGAGTACTTGGTGCCGAGCTGGAAGATGTTGCCGACTTCGATCCCGCGGGTCATGGTCAAGGGCGCACCGGTCAGGGGACAGGGGTCGCCCTCGCGGACGGTGGCGATGTCGGCAACGGTGACTTTGGCCGCGTCGGTGTCGCGCTCGAAGTTGTAATTTTTGTAGTGATAATCGGGTTCGTTGGCGCCGACCACCAGATTGGAGGACTCGGCCACCGAGCGGTCGACGATGATTTTGACCTTGGCCGGATCGATCGACAGCACCGAGGCGTAACCGGGTTCGCAGCCGACCGCGCGGATCGCGGCGTCATCGGCGAACTTGAGTTCGGCGGCCAACGCGACGTTGCCGAGCTTGCTCTCGTTGACCTCAAAGTCGCCCCGGATCAACGCGAAAATAAGTTCGCCGGTGCGGACGTTCTGGTAAAAGACCGCCTTGCCGGTGTTTTCGGGCGCGACGCCGACAAAGGCGGCGACGTCCTCGATCGATTTCTTGCCCGGAGTGTGGATTTTTTCCAACGCCAGCGGGGCCGATTTCTCGAACTTCCAGGCCGCGGTGGCGATTTCGCGGTTGGCGCGATAGCTGTAGTCGGGCGAAGTGATGATGGTGTCTTCGCCGCAGTCGCAGACGGCCATGAATTCATGGGAGATGCTGCCCCCCATCATCCCCGAGTTGGCGCGGATCGAGAGCACGTTCTTCATCCCGAGGCGGCGGAAAATCCGCTCGTAGGCCTCGTGGGCGCGTTCGTAGTAGGCTTCGAGGTCCGTTTGCGACGTGTGGAACGAATAACCGTCCTTCATGGTGAATTCGCGCACCCGGATCATCCCGGCGCGGGGACGGGCTTCGTCGCGGTATTTGGTCTGAAGCTGGTAGAGCATCACCGGAAGCTGCTTGTAGCTGGTGACTTCGGTACGGACGAGGTGAACCACCGCCTCCTCGTGGGTCATCGCCAGCAGCATCTCTTTTTCGTTGCGGTCCTTGAAGCGCAACAGCTCCTGGCCGACAGTGGCGTAACGGCCCGACTCCTGCCACAATTCGGCGGGGAGCACCACCGGCATCAGGACTTCCTGGCCGTCGATCCGGTCCATCTCCTCGCGGATGATCCGCTCGATCTTGTCGACGATCTTTTTGCCGACCGGCAGGAGCGAGTAGATCCCGGCCGAGACCGGGCGGACGTAGCCGCCGCGGATCAGGAATTTGTGGCTGACGGTTTTGGCATCCTTGGGGTCTTCCTTGATCCGGCGACCCACCAGTTTCGACATACGCATAATTGACACTTTCTATTCGATATAAACTTTTTTGACATCAAAAACCGGGCCGACCTTGCAGCTCCGGGCATATTCCCAGCCCTCGGCGTTGTCCGCCTTGACCTTGACCACGCAGGCGAAACAGGCGCCGACGCCGCAACACATCAAGTGATCGACGCTGAGTTCGCCGTCATAACCGGCATCGGTCATCTGCCGGGCCAGCGCCATCAGCATCGGATGCGGGCCGCAGGCGTAGATTTTGACCTTGCGTCCGGCCAACTCCCGCATCAGGGGGGGCAGGAGTTCGGTGACGAAGCCCTTTTGTCCGACCGAGCCGTCGTTGGTGCTGACCCGGACGTCGCAGCCGAGCGCTTGGTACTTGTCGGTCAGGATGACGTCGGCTTCGGAGCGGGCGCCGAGCAACAGCACCGGCTGCTGCCGGCTCTTTTTGGCGAGGAGGAAGAGCGCCGCCGCGCCGTAGCCCCCCGCCACCAGCACCGGAACGGTGTCGGCGTCGGGCTCGGTATACGGATTGCCGAGGGGCCCCATCAGCTCAAACACCGCGCCCGGCCGGAAATCGGCGAGCTGGGCGGTGCCGAAGCCGACCACCTTGTAGACAATGCTCAACACCCCCTCATCGGTCACGTCGTGGATGCTGAAGGGCCGCCGCAGAATCCGCTGGCTCCCCTCGTCGATCCGGACGTGGACGAACTGCCCGGCGCGGGCGGTGCGGGCGATTTCGGGAACCTTGAAATCGGCCTGAAAATAGCCGCTTTTGAGCGGCCGGTTGGCGATCAATTCGCCGTGGAAATTGCCGCTCATGCCTGGCCTCCCCGGAGTTCCGACGCAGTGACGGTCTTGCCGGCGTCGATGGCGATGTTGCGCCGCTGAAAGGTCGGATAGTCGAGGTTTTCCCCGTTCCAGACCACCGCGGTGGTATTTTCCATAATGCCCTTGGAGAGCGTGCTCAGCGAAAGCATCAGCTGCTCCGCTTCCCCGGCGGGCGCGGCGGTGGACACCGCCACCGCGGCGGGGCCGGAAGCGACTTTGTTCTTGCCTTTGCGCGAAGCGCGTTCCGGGCGGGCGGCCTCGATCATCGCCTGGTCGACCTCTTCGGAGCGGTCGAACTTGACGGTGAGGGCACAGAGCTGAACCCGGTCGCCGAAGGAAGGATCGGTCGAAGCCCCGGTCATCACCCGGGTTTCCGGCGAAACAAACGAGGAGGCGAGCTCAAGCACGTCGCGGGTTTCGCCGATGCCGAGCGAAGCGCCGCCGATCAGCGAAAAGAACACCGCGTCGGCCTCGATTAGATGATCGGCCCCGCCGAGCAGCGGCGACTGGAGCATGCGCTCAAACGCGACCCGGCAGCGCCCGGCCCCGTCGGCCCCGTCGGCGGCATTGGCGATACCGACCCCGAGGCTGCAGAAACTTTTGCGGCGACGGAAGATCGCGGCCATGTCGTTGAAATCGACCGCGAGCAAATTGCCTTGGCGCAGCACCGAAGTCAGCGCCAGCGCGGTTCCCGCCACTTCGCGGTCGGCGAGGGCAAAGGCGTCGGCCAGCGGGGTGGTCGCCGGCAGCGCCGAAAAGAGCAAATCGTTGGGGAGCGCCAGCACCACGTCGGCCATTTCGAGCAACTCGGTGCGCAAGGTCTCCTCGGCCACCCGGCGGCGGCTGTGGCCCTCGAGCGTGAAGGGCATGGTGAGCAAATACAAGGTCGGAATTTCGAGCTTGCGGGCGATGCTGAGGATGATCGCCGCGCCGCCCGAGGCGGTACCGCCGCCGAGGCCGCCGAGCACCAGCAGCATCGGGGTGTCGGCGAGGAAACTTTCCAGCGCCACGCGTTCGCGGGCGATCGCGCGCTGGCCGTCGAGCACGCTGCCGCCGCAGCCGCGGCCGCCGCGCCAATCGGGGGCGGCGAGCATGCACTGCTCGGCGGGAAGGCCGGTGGATTCGACGGCGTGTTTATCGGTATCGAGGGCGAGGAGGCGCAAGCCCTCCTGTCCCATTTTGTTGAGGGCTCCGATCGCCCGGCAGCCGGCGCCGCCCAAACCGAGAACGGTGATTTTCTGCATGATGAACCTCCTCAAACCCGGAATGAGCCGCGGAATCCGCCAAAGGAGCGGCGCAGTTTGTCCGCCATCTCGCCGACGCTGCTGGAGAAGCGCTGGAAGATGCCGGCGGAACTGTCGCTCTGGAGATTCTGGTAATAGTCGGCGATTTTAAGCGCGCCCCAGACGGTGCTGTAGCGCGGATTTTCGAGTCCGGTGACCGCCCCGCCGATATCGATCGGCTGGCCGACCCGGACCGACAGGTCGAACACTTCGCGGAAGAGCCGCCCGCTGCGGTCAAACAGCGCGCCGCCGCCGGTCAGCACGCCGCCGCAGTTGATGCGGTTGAGCTCCGACGAGTGGCCGACTTTGCGGCGGATGATTTCAAAAGTCTCGCGCAAACGCTGGTCGACGATGGTTTCGAACGACGAGAGCGGAATCCGCCGCACCTTGCCGGTCGAGCTCGGGAAGTCGACGTAATCGCAGCGTTCGTGCATCAGCTGCGAGAGCGTGCCGCCCTCGACCAGCTTGCGGCAGCTCTCGATCGGCAGATCGAGCCCGATCGAGAGGTCGTTGAGGACGTGGTCGAAGCCAACCTGGAGCATCCCGCTGGCGATGGTGCCGTTGTTGAACTCCATCACATACTCGGTCACCCCCGCGCCGAAGTCGACCAGGAGCACCCCGCCCTCGCGCTCCTCCTCGGTCAGCACCCCGACCCCGGAGGCGAGCGGCGAAAAGACCATTTCGACGTTTTCCTCGTAGCCCGATTCGCGCACCACGGTGCGGAAGTTCTCCAGCCTGTTGGTCAGCGCGTGGACGATGTGGACGTGGGCGTCGAGCTTGTAGGCGGTCTGGTTGATCGGATTGCGCAAGCGCAGCCGGTCGTCGATGACGAAGTACGACTCGGAGCTGTTGAGCACCGAGCGGTCGGTTTCGAGCGGATGGATGCGGGCGTTCTGGTGCGCCTCGGCGCGTTCGCTGTCGGTCACCCGCTGCTCCGAGTTCTTGATGAAAACGGTGCCGACTCCCTGATAGGAGGCGATCCCGCAGCCGGTCACCGGGATCACGATGATGCGGCTGTTGTTGAGTTCGCGCCCGGAGGACTGATCGGCCTCTTCGAGGGCGACCGCGAGCTGGTCAAAGGCCGCTTCGATATTGGTCAGCTCGCCCTTGACCACGCCCGCCGACGGCGCTTCGCCGCGGCCGATCACGTCGATGTGACCGTCCCCGTCTGATTCGCCGACCAGCACGCAGATCTTGCTGCTGCCGAACTCGATGGCGCTTACGATGTTTCTGCTCTGAAACATGAATGTCTCCGCTTTTGGCTATCTAATCAATTATGGTTTCTTGCGATTCCGGAATAAAAACGGCAGTTTGCGGCGGATCGCCGAGAGATACTCCTCATTGTACCCCGGGTGCGCGGTCTCGGCGGCGATCGACAGCAAAAGGCCGATCGCCAGCAATCCCGCCATCAAGTTGCTTCCGCCGTAGCTCATGAAGGGCGCCGGCATCCCCTTGGTCGGGGCCGCGCCCGAAATCACCGCGATGTTGATCACCGCCTGGAGCGAGATCCCCATGGTCAGCGCGAAGCCGAGCAGCATTCCCAGCCGCGAATTGGCGCTGACGCTGATCTTGAGGGCGTACCAGGTAAAAATGCCGTAACAGATCACCAGCGCCGCCAGCGCCACCAGCCCGAGCTCCTCGCCGACGATCGAGAGAATGAAGTCGGTGTGGGCTTCGGGAAGATAACGCGCCTTGAGCCGGCTCTCCATGAAGCCGATGCCGAACCAGTTGCCGGAGCCGAGGGCGAGCAGCGAGTTGTAGAGCTGGTAGCCGGTGGTCTTGGCGTAGGTTTCGGGCTCCATGAACGAGGTCACCCGTCCCATTCGCATTTTGTCGAAAAACCAGATGTAGGTCGCCACCACCGAAGCCAGCGCGACCGGAATGATGAGATAACGCAGCCGGAGGCCCCCGGCCAGCAACGTCACGAAAACCATGGTCGCCACCAGCGTGGTGGTGCCGAGGTCGCGGCCGAGAATGATGCATCCGAGGAGCAACCCCGCGACCAGTCCGAATTCAACCAGCCCGCCGCGTTTGCGCATCAGGTCGCCGAAGGTCCGCAGATTGTCCGAGACGTAGCGCGCGGTGTAGATCGCCATCGCGATCTTGGCGAATTCCGACGGCTGGATGCTGAAGCCGCCGATCCGGATCCAGCGATTGGCCCCGTTGATCGCCTTGAATTTGAGCGCCAGCAGCAGCAGCAGAATCGACAGCACCAGCCAGACCGTGCTCCACGAGGCGATCCGGCGGTAACCGACCACAAACACCACAAACGCCCCCGCCCCGCCGGCGACGATCCACATCAGCTGCTTGCGGAAATACTCCGCTCCGGCGGCGTTGTAGGAAGTCGAGTAGAGCATGGTCAACCCGAAGCAGCAGAGCAGCGCCACCACCATCAACAGCCGCCGGGCATAGATCACCGCGTCGGCGGCATCGTCCTGGCTGACCACTCCGGTGGCGAGCTCGTCGCTCATCAAACGCGAATCCATCATGTTTCGTCTCCTTTGCGGCGGAAAAGGCCCCAGAGCGATGACCCGCAATGGAATATGCCGACCGTAGTGAACGACGCGCCCCAGCGCGAACGCACTTCGCCGATGATTTCGGCCGCCGACACCCCGTCCATCGGGGCCACCCGATAGACCGGCGACGGCCCGGCGGCGGGGTCAAAAAAGACCCGCAGCCGGTCGTTCACCCCCCCCATTCCGGTCACCGCCAGCCCGCCCTGCCGGGCGGCATGGCAACTGATGTTCTCCGACACGGCGGCCGGGTCGATCAGGATTTCCGCAAGCGGTATGTCGAGGATCGAAAGCATGGGGTTACGGCTCCAGATAAAGCGTCGCCCCGGCGCAGACCGAAATCATGCCGCATTCGGCGACGTAGGCTTTGGCGTCTTCCTCGTCGATCGCGACGAGAGGTGAAAATTCGATCGCGGCGGCGAGGGTGCCGTCGCTGTGGCGGGCGACCCGGACCCGGGCCTTTTCCAGCCAGCGGGCGTCGCGCTCCATCAGCATGGCGCGGCAGCTCTCGACCGAGTCGACCCCGGTCGGGTTCTTGGTGGGGGCGAACATCGCTTCGCGGGCCCCCTCGAGCACCATCGTCCGCCCGGCCAGCGGCAGCGCGTCGAAGATGAAGGATTCGAGCTTGACCGCGTTGGGCGCGGCGGGGGTGACCAATTCGCCCCGTTCGTTGACATAAGGCACTTTTTTGTCCGCCCGGTGCCAGGGCAGCTTCAGCGAACCGCCGGCGGTCAGCTCGGCGACGAAATCGCGGTCGAGCAAATGGATCGCCGGACTTCCGGCGATGAAGCGGAGCGTGCCGTCCGGATTGCGGCTCTCGGCAAGCTCGGCGGGAAGGTCGCTGTACTCGATGATCTGGAGCCGCCCGTCGGAGACGCAGAAGTTGCCGAGCTTCTCAAAGGGCCCGGTTTTGGCGAGCATGATCGCACTCATCTGGGAGCGGGTGAGGTCGTGCATCCCGATGAAGAAGGGATTGACCACCGGCACCAGCGGGTTGTCGACCTGAAAATAAGAGATGACCGTGGTGTCTTCGTGCCGCATCCGGTCGAGCGCGCCCGATTTGCGAAGCGCAAGGAGCGTCCCGCCGTGGCCGTCGGGGGAGAGCGAAAGCGAACTTTTGGCCCCCAGGAGGAGCTTGCCGTCATAATCGATCGCCGGCATGGTGCCCTGGATGAAGAAAAAGACCTGTTCCGGGGCGAGCCCGAAATAGTCGTTGTCGGCGAAAAAGGTTTTGGTCGCTTCGCAGTTGAGGGTGCTGGTCATGATGTACCAGGTGACCGGCTTGCCGTATTTCGCCCCGGCGCGGAGCAGCGACTCGGCGAAGTACTGAAAGAGCGGCTTGCCGGAGACCGGGCCGATCGGATAGGTGCCCTTGGGGCCGTCGAAGCCGAGCCGGGTGCCCTGCCCGCCGGCGACGGTGAGCGCGGCGACCTTGCCGGCGCGGAGGAGTTCCTCGCCGCGGACTTTGGCCCGGGCGTAGAGCGCGGCATCCTCGTCCGAACGCGGCGCGAGGGGAAAAAAGGGCGCGGGGCCGAGGTCGTCGGGAACGGCGGTCCGGGGCCGGGTGAGGACGTACTCCTTGATCAAATCGCCAAGCGTATCGAAATCAAGCGCTTCCAACTGGCCGGCCAACTCCGCTCTGTTCGCGTCGTCGAGTTCATTCCAGAAACGCAGCAAATGCTCCTGACCGGCGGCGCGACACTTCTTTTCGAGTTCACCCAAAGTCATCATTTATCCTCTCCTCGACATCGTTTTATCCATTGTCATAAAATACTCGAAAAAGCCGCTTTTTGCAAGCGGAGAACTTGCTTTCATCCGAAATTCGGAATATATTCTTCTTCGAAGGAAATAAACGCGATATGGTCAAACATCTTCTGCTCCGCCGTTATCTGCCGCTGGCGGCGATTCTGGCGGCGGCATTGTGGCGCCTGGCTCCGGCGCTGACGCGCGATCTCTGGTTCGACGAGGCGCTGACTTTGCTCAATTTCGCATTCCTCGGCTCGGCGGGTGAAATCTATCGCAACTACGTCATCCCCAACAATCAGATCGTCCACACCATACTCCTCCATTCCTGGAAGGACTTCACCCCCGACGGGCTCGACTTTTCGCTCTGGCTGCGATTGCTGCCGTTGACGACCGCGCTGGCCACGCTGGCGGTCTTCTACGTAAGGTTCCGGGTGCGGATGGGAAGACTGGTGCTGCTGGTGGTGCTGGCGGCCTGGGCGGTGTCGCCCCCCTTTGCGATCTACGGCAGCGCGCTCCGCGGATATATGCTCTCGGCCCTCTGGATCACCCTTGCCGCCGACGCCGCGCTCAACTACGCCGGCAGCGGGTCGCGCAAGTGGGCGGCCTGGTTCTTTGTGGTCTCGCTCCTGGCCGTCGGCACCATTCCGACCAATCTTGTCGGCCTCGCCGGGGCGGTGCTTTACGCGCTCCCCCTTTGCGGCCGCGACTGCTGCCGGAACCGGCGGCTCTACGTCCTGGCGACGCTGCCGCTCGCGGCTTTCGCCGTGTTTTATCTTCCGATCCTCCGCCCCTTTCTCGGCGTCCTCCGGCTCGGCGAGGGATGGAGCGACGGTTTTGCCGCCCTCAAGGCAACCTACGCCGCGCCGATGGTTGCATTCGCGATGCTGATTCTGCCGGTGGCGCTGGGGGCCAATCTGCTCTGGTTCCGGCCCGGGTACAACTGGACGTTTTCGGCGCGGGCGGCGATTCTCCTGCTGCCGATTCCGGTCTGTCTGGTGCTCGGCATCGCCCCCTTCCCGCGCACCTTTTTCCCGCTCTGGCCGCTCTGGATCCTGCTCCTGGCGGGTGCGATCCGGCGGCTGGTGGCCTATCAGGAACGCTGCCGCAAACGCTGGTCGGGCAATACCTTTCTCTACGCCCTCACCGGCGCGGTGCTGGTGTGGGGCGCGGTGGAGAACGGCGACTCGTTCAAAATCGCCTTTTCGCGCCGTTTCGGCGGAGCGGGCGGCGACGACTTTTTCGCCCCCTACTACATGCGGAGCGACTTCCAGCCGCGCGAACTCTTCACGCAATACCGCAAACTTGAGCTCCCCCCGCCGCCCGCGGTTTACCTGAGTTTTTCGGCCGACCCGTGGGCTCTGATGTTCCAGGGCCAGCTTGCCGGAATCGCCGGCGACGTCTGGCGCTTTGACGGCCCCCGCGGCCTGATTCGCGAACTCCCTGCCGAAAGTCTGGTCATCCTCAACTCCGCCGATCCGGTCGAGCCGGTGGAACAACGCTTCAACCTCAAGCTGCGGAAACTTTTCAAGCTCGGCCGCCACAGCGTCTACCAGGCCTCGTTATGAACATCGTCATCCTCGGGCGCGGCGCGAGCGGCCGCGCCGCGCACCGCCTCGCCGCGCTCCTCGGCCACATCGCCACCCTCGCCGCCGACGGCGATGAGCTCGACTTCGCCAAACTCTGCGGCAAAGCCGACCTCATCGTATCCAGTCCGGGGATGAAACCCTCCTCGCCCTTGCGCCAGGCGGCGGAAGCGAGCGGCAAAGAACTGATCAGCGAAATGGAATTCGGCTTCCGCCACTTTCCGGGCAAAATTCTCGCCATCACCGGCACCGACGGCAAAACCACCACCACCGAACTCACCGTCCGGCTGCTCCGCGCCGCCGGCGTGGACGCGGTCGAAGCGGGCAACATCGGGGTGCCGCTGGCCGATATCGCCGCCGACCTGATCGAGAGAAAACTGGCCCCGGGGGTGCTGCCAGTGGTGGAGACGAGCTCTTTTCAGCTCGAGGACGTGCTGAGCTTCGCCCCCCTTGCGGCGGTCCTGCTCAATATCGGCAGCGACCATCTCGACCGCTACCACGGCAGCCGGAGCGAATACGAGGCGGTCAAGCGCCGGATCTTCCGGCTGGTGCCGCCGGAGAACCGGATTTTCGGCCGCAGCATGAAGGAATCCGGCGGACGCGAGCGCGTCGCCGTCCGCGGCGGTAGCCAAATTATGCTTGACGGCAAATTCCTGATCGACTTTGCCGAGCTCAAAATCCGCGGCGAACACAATCTCGAAAATCTGGTCGCCGCGCTGGAGTTGATCCGCCGGGTGCTCGCCCCGGAAGCTTTTTTCCGGCCGGAATTTCTCGCCGCGCTGCGCGATTTCTCGACCGGCCGCCACCGCATCGAGCCGGTCGGCGAATTCGGCGGCGTCCGGGTGGTCAACGATTCCAAGGCCACCAACCCCCACGCCGCCTCCGCCGCGCTGCGGCTGCTGGCGTCTGAAACCGGCGGCTTCCACCTCCTCCTAGGCGGACTCGACAAGGGGATGGACTTCAGCGAACTCGCCGACTTCGCCCCCTTGATCCGCCGCGCCTATCTCTTCGGCGAATGCCGCGCCAAAATCGCCGCGACCCTGGCGGGAAAAATCGACTGCGTCGACTTCGGCACCGATTTCGAAGCGGCGATCGACGCCGCCATGGCCGCCGCCCGGCCCGGCGAAACCGTGCTGCTGGCCCCCGGCTGCGCCAGCATGGATATGTTCAAGAATTACCAGGAGCGGGGGGACCGTTTCGTCGATCGCGTCGAGCTGTTGACATCCGGCCGAAGTTGATGTATAGTAATATCTCTGAAAACATAACCACGGTTGGTTTTTGACTTCGCCCGGGAACACGGTGACGCGAAGAAAGGGAAAACCGGCGGCAAACAGCGCCGCCGGTTTGCTGAAGTCGTTACGGCTCGCCTCTTTCCTGCGCACTTTGTTGTTTCGTGCCAAGGTCGAAAATCCATCGTCCCGATTGGAGGTTCCAGATATGAACAAAGACGTTGAACAGCCGGAAAACCCGGAAGAGATCACGCCCGCAGCCGAAACCGCCGAAACCGCCTGCCCCGAGACCGCGGTCGAAGTCGCCGAAAGCGAACTCGATATCGCCAGGCGCGACCTCGCCGACGCGCGCCAGAAATTGCTTTATCTGCAGGCCGACTACCAGAACTACCGCAAGCGGATGGTCAAGGAGCTGGCCGACGCCCGCGCCCTCGGCGTGGCTTCGACGCTGCAGCCCTTTCTCCAGGTCTTCGACTTTCTCACGATGGCCCGCCAGGCGGCGGAGAAATCCGACAACATCGACGCCATCAAACAGGGCGTGGCAATGATCATCGGCGAATACACCAAGGCCTTTGACGAGCTCGGCGTGGTCCGCCCGAAATCGGTCGGCGCGCCCTTTGACCCGACCTGGCAGGAAGCGGTCTCGCAGGAGCCGTCCGACACCGTGCCGGAGGGTTCGGTGGTCAAAGAGTGGAGCGCCGCCTACCGGATCGGCGAACGGTTGCTCCGCCCCGCCAAAGTGGTGGTTTCGACCGGCAAAGCAAAAGTTGAGGAAGCATAAGGCATCATGGATTATTACGAAATGCTCGGCGTCGCCAAAGGTGCGAGCGCCGATGAAATCAAAAAAGCCTACCGCAAGCTGGCGATCAAATACCATCCCGACAAAAATCCGGGCGACAAGGCGGCGGAGGAGAAATTCAAAGAGGTCTCCCGGGCCTACGAAGTCCTGAGCGACGACAAGAAGCGCCGCGAATACGACCAGCTCGGCCACAGCGCCTACACCAGTTCCGGCGCGGGCCGGCCGGGCGGCGGCGCCGGACCGGGTTTCGACCCCTACGACCTCTTCAGCCAGGTCTTCGGCGCGGGCGGCGGCGGCAATTTCGAGGATCTTTTCGGCGGCAGCGGCCGTCGTCGCGACCCCAACGGACCGCAGGAGGGAGCCGACCTCCGCTACGACCTCGAAATCGACTTTGAAGACGCGGTCTACGGGGCGGAAACCAAGCTCACCATCCCGCGCCTCACCACCTGCGACAGCTGCAACGGCTCCGGCGCGGAAGCGGGCTCGTCCAAGAGCAAGTGCGTCCGCTGCGGCGGCAGCGGCTACGTCACCGCCTCCAACGGCTTCTTCAGCGTCCGGCAGCCCTGCCAGAGCTGCCGCGGGCGCGGCGAAATCATCGACAAACCGTGCAAAAAGTGCCGCGGCGAAGGCCGGGTCCGGGTCGAAAAACAGCTTCAGGTGCGGATCCCGCCGGGGGTCGACACCGGGTCGCGGCTGCGGGTCACCGGCGAAGGCGAGAGCGGCGTCCGCGGCGGCCCGCCCGGCGACTTGTACGTCTTTATCCACGTCCGGCCCCACGCGGTGTTCGTCCGCGAGGGCAACGATCTCCTCTGCGAAATGCCGGTACCCTTCAAGGTGGCCGCCGAGGGCGGCTTGATCGAAGTGCCGACCATTGCCGGCCCGGCCAAAATGAAGATCCCCGAAGGCACCCAGAGCGGCACCGTGCTGCGACTGAAGGGCAAGGGCGTCCCGGCGCTGCGCGGCGGCGGCCGCGGCGATCTTCACATCCGCATCCAGGTGGAAGTGCCGACCGGACTGACCGCCGAGCAGAAAGCGTTACTGGAGAAATTCGAATCCTCGCTCGGGGCGAAAAACTACCCCAAACGCAGCCAGTTCGAAAATACGGCACGCAACTTTTTGCGGGAAAATAAATAACGATGGCGAAGCGAACCGCTGACAATCCGGTGCTGGCGACCAACAAAAAAGCGTACCACGACTATCACGTCGTCGAACGCTACGAAGCCGGCATCAAGCTGACCGGGACCGAGGTGAAGAGCTGCCGCGAGCGGGCGATCACCATGGGCGACGGCTACGTCCGGATCGCCAACGGCGAAGCGTATCTCGTCAACGTCCATATCGCGGTCTACGCCCAGGGCAACCGCTACAATCACAAGCCAAAGGAAGAGCGCAAACTCCTCCTCCACGGCAGTGAAATCCGCAAACTCGCCCAGATGCTCGGCGAAAAAGGCGGCACCATCGTGCCGCTGACCTTTTACCTCAAGCAGGGTCTGGTCAAGCTCGAAATCGCCTACTGTCAGGGCAAAACCCACGGCGACAAGCGCGAGACCATGCGCCAGCGCCAGGACGAAATGGACACCCGCCGGGCGATGCGCGGCGAGAAACTCTGAACTTGAGACATGCATGAACGCCTGAATTCGGAATCATTTACAAAATATCCTCAAAGCAAATTTCTTAAACGGAAAAATGATGAAAAAGTATGTAATTACCGGTGCTGTCATTTTTCCGTTCTTGTGTTTCATGATTCCTGTTCTGAACTGCGGAATTGTATTCTTTTTCAATACATTGAATGTGCTTTCATTGGGATTGCTTAAATTAGCATTTGGAGATCTGCCGGGTTCGCACAACAGCATTATGATCGGCCTTGTTGTTATATTTATCGGCAATGCCATCATTGGAGGATTGCTTGGCTGGGGTCTATTTTTACTGAAAGCAAAGCTTAATCCGAAGTGAATTGTGACGATGTGCGAACTGCTATCCGCACGCCGGAACCTCCATCAGGGAGATTAAAATGGATTTCAGCGGCAAAACCGTACTGGTCACCGGGGGCGCGGTCCGGGTCGGGGCCGCGCTGGTGCGCGGTTTCGCCGCGGCCGGGGCGCGGGTGCTGATTCACGCCCGTCATTCGCTCCTCGAGGCGGAAGCGCTGGCACAGGAACTTCCGGCCGGAAAAGCCCGGGTAATAGCGCTCAACCTCGCCGACGCTGCTGCGGTGGACGGCTTCTTCGCCGGGCTCGGCGAAAAAGTCGATATCCTGATCAACAACGCGTCGCTCTACAGCCGCGATCTTGCCGCGAGCGAGGGGATGCTTCAGGTCAATTGTCACGCCCCGGTGTCGCTGATCCGCCAGTTTGCCGGCCAATGCGACGACGGCGCGGCGGTCAATATCCTCGACCAGGAGATCGCCGCGCCGCTCCCGCAACGCGGCGCTTATTCCGAAAGCAAACGCGCGCTCGCCGAAGCGACCCGGTCCCTGGCGCTCGAGCTCGCCCCCCGCATCCGGGTCAACGGCATCGCTCCCGGCCCGGTGCTCCCCCCGGTCTGGCTTCCGGCAGGACGGATGGAGAAGACGATTCCGACCCTCCCCCT
>CAZRFG010000002.1:0-2278 GCA_964599205.1 uncultured Victivallaceae bacterium | reverse complement strand
GAGGTCGGTTTTGAGCTGTTCCGGGGTTTTGTAGAGAATAAAGCGTCCATGCCGGTTGGGGAAGTTGCGGGCGTCGGCGACGATAATAGCCGCCGCCGCCACCGCGCGGGCGGTGACCACGTCGAAGCGATGCTTGAACTCGCCCCGACAGTTGAGCTCGCGCGAGCGGCCGGTGACCACCCGGAGATTGTTCAACTCGAGCGCCTTGGCGGCGCTTTCGACGAACGCGGTCTTTTTGCCGGTCGAGTCGATTGCGGTGATCCGGAGCTTGGGGTAGGCCAGCGCCAGCACCAGCGACGGGAAGCCCGCGCCGCAGCCGATGTCGGCGATTTCGAGCCTTTCGGTCGCCAATTCCGGGAAAAATTTGCCGATCGAGAGCGAGTCGGCGACGTGCTTGACGGCGTACTCCTCCGGCTCCACGATCCGGGTGAGATTGGTGACCTGATTGGCTTCGACCAGGAGCTGCCGCAGTTCTTCGCAGCGCCCGGCGAAAGCCTCCGGCGCGGCGACTTGGCATTCGGTGGCGAAAACGGCGAGATCGAAACTCATTGCGCCCCTCCCCGGCCGAGAACCGCTCCCGCCAGCAACGCGACTCCGAGCAAAGCGAAGTAGACCGAATAGAGGATGCGATAGCGCCCCGAGCGGCACAAGGCGCGCAGCAAATCCCGCATCCAGCAGGGTTTCCCCGAAAAAGCGATGCCGAGAATCCCGGCGAGGTGGCACAGCACCGAGATCGCCGGGAGCCACACAGTGTGGTACTCAAAGGCACTGTGGACATAGTAATAGGCGAGGAGAATCAGCATCCCCCCGACCGCCCGGCTGAAGAGATAGTCGAGATAAAAATAGGCCAGCACCGCCCCGCCGACCGCCATCGGCCACAGCAACGGCAGCATCCAGTCAAAGACGATCGGCCGGGCGTGCGGAATGCACCAGATGAGAGCCGGCAGCGCCAGCGCGAAACCGAGCTGCCGGTTGCGGGGAAGGCTCTCGATTTTGGGCAGCGACTCCGGCCGCAGACGCCAGATCCAATACGCCGCCGCCAGCGCCGCCGCGCCGCCCAGATAGAGGGCGATCTGATAAATCGTGTATTCCATACGTTCCCTTCAATGCCGGAATCCGGCTTTATACTGATTCGCTCACATTCATAGATCACCGCTTGTTCTTTCGAGCCGATTTTTGCCGTAAATCCTCGTCCGATACTCGGTATCGGCCTGCGGTTTGCAACAAAAATCCATCTCAAAAGCTTCAAGCGCTTTGCTCTGCGACTGATCGCTCATCAGTATTATTTCAGTTTGGTCATTTCTTCGACAAAAGCATTGATCATGCGGTGGGCGATGCTGCCCGGGGCCGGGGTCAGCGGGAAAGCGCCGACTTTGCACCATTTGGCATCCTCGATTTCGGTTCCGTCCGGCCGCATTTCGCCGTGGAGGTAATCGGCGACGAAGCCGACCATCAGCGAATTCGGAAACGGCCAGCTCTGGCTGCCGAAGTAGCGGATGTTGCCGACCGCGATGTTGACCTCCTCCATCACCTCGCGCCGGACCGCCTGTTCGAGGTCTTCGCCGGCCTCGACGAAGCCGGCGATGAGGCCGTAGACCGGGGTGGTGAATTTGCGGTTGTGGGCGAGCAAGATTTCATCGCCGCGCCGCACCAGCACGATCACCGCCGGGGCCAGCACCGGGAAGAAGAGCGCCCCGCACTGCTGACAGACCCGGGCGCATTCGTGTTCGGAATCGCTGGTTTCGCCGCCGCAGACGCCGCAGTAGCGGCCGCGCTTGCGCCAGAACGTGAGCGACAGCGCCCGCCCGATCGCGATTTTTTCGGCTTCCGGGAGCGAGTGGAGCGCGCTGCGGAGTTCAAGCAGGGTCAAATTTTCGCGCGACGGCGGCTCGGCCAGCTCCAGCACCCCGCAGCGGCAGCCGTCGAGACTGCCGATTTCGAGGCAATGCGGACACTCGACGGCAAGTTCGCCAAGCGAAGGCAGCGCAAGGCTCCCGTCGGCGCCAGCAGCCAGGCAAAGCCGGCCGCCGACCAGGGCGACTACTTTTTCCACCCCGGTTCTTTCGACCGGCGGCGCGGGGGTGAAGACCTGACTCATGACAAGGCTCCGATTTCAAAGAGTTTAAGTCCGTTATCGGTGGTTCGCGCCGCGACCTCGGCGACGCTCAAACCCAATTCCAGCGCCACCCGCTCCGCCACCAGCGGAAGGTAGCCGGGAGTATTGGGCTTGCCGCGGTGAGGGATCGGGGCGAGATAGGGCGCGTCGGTCTCCAGCAGC
>CAZRFG010000001.1:0-46129 GCA_964599205.1 uncultured Victivallaceae bacterium | reverse complement strand
CATGGTCCGGGAGAAAGACACGGCCTTCGTGCTCTACGACCTGGACCTGCTGGAACGCCGGCTGGCGGATTTGGTCGCGGCATTCGGGCCGCACGCGCTGGCGGCTGCCGCGGTCAAGGCCAATCCCTTGCCGCCGGTTCTGGCATGGCGTGAAAACCGGGGAAGTATTTTCTTTTTTCATCGGACGGATTGCGGCAAAGCTTCAAGCCATGGTCGGGCTGGCGCATTTGACAAGGTTGATGAAGCCTGCTTCATTATTTACGCCGTCGCAGGTCCGCCGATATGGCCGCGGGGGCCTTCATCACGCCCCGGAGGCCCTCCGGACCCGAGATTCAACGCCCCGCCGGGAGAGGTATTGCGGAATGCATGCAAGGCACCGAGTGACCTGCCCGTTTGATCATTCATATTTTAAAATTCATCCCGGGAGCGAACGTTATTACCGCTTATGGGGTTGGGTTTACGCCGCCATCAATAATTCCCCTGCCGGCACGAAATCCGTCTGTCAGAATAAGCTCTTTTTGGGGCGACGGCTTCCGTCCCGTCGCCGCAATCCGGCATCAGCGCTTTTTCCGTTCCGGTTATTTACGGAGGTCGGGCAGGGTTTGGGCCCGGGTCTTGACCTCTGCCGGGATTTGCCAGCCCCAGGCGACCGGGGCGTCGGTCCGGTAAGCGCAAGTGATGAAATAGGAGCGCATGCGCTGCGATTTTTCCGGCGGCACATTGACCCGCAGCCGCCAGCCGAAGTCGTGCGGGAACAGCTCATAGCCGTCCCGGGCGTCCGGCGGCAAAGTGAAGCCGTTGAGCCGGATGTCCAGCAGCTCCGGGCGATACTGCGCGGGCAGCTGAATATCGATCGCGAAAGCGATTCCGTGCTGCGGCGGGACGCCGCTGGATAGCTCGTTGAAGTTGATGGCATTGGCGTGAGTGAAATTGACTTCCGGGCCCAGCTTGATGAACTGGCGGATGGCGCTCCAGGAGTATTCTCCGGTATCGGCCCGGTTTTCAAACAGCCCGGAACTTTTCAAATTGAGCGACAGCGCGACCGGGGTCTGGCCGTAAATTTCCTTCAAACCCTCCGGGCCGAAGGCCGCCGCCCGGACGATCCGGTAGGTTTGCGGCGGCGCCAGCACCATCGAGATCATCGCGTCGTTCCGGTTCCACAACTCGACCCGGCTCCGGCGGCGCTCGCCGGGAGTGACGCCCCAGGCCTGAATTAAAAACCCTCCCCAGTCGGTCCGCACATTGTCCACCGGCAGCGACCCGTGCAGATCCGGCGGCGGATTGAGCCCGAAGTCGAGTATGCCCCGGACCCCGCCGACCGCCATCGCTTCGTAGCCGATTTCAAAGAAGAGCACCGCGGTGTGGCATTTGAGATAGGGATACATCGGACTGTAGAAGTAGGCGCCCGAATCGCGGAATTTCGCCTTGTGCTCGGGCAGCGCCGCCGGGGGCGGGGTCAGCCGCTGCAGGTTTTCTTCGCACGGCCAGGCCGGCGAACCGTTGGCTTTGGCCCCCGCCCGGGCGGCTTCGACGAGGCGGCGGGCCCATGGCAGCAGACTGTGGTTGCTGCCGGCGCCGCCGATATACTGGGTCATGATTTCGCCGGGGACGCTGCGGCCGACACCATGAAAATCGAGCATGATTTCCGGCTGGAATTCATCGACGACTTTCATCATCGCGACGATCTCGGGCGTGTCTTCGGTTTTTTTCGGGGTCAATCGGGGGACGTCCCAGAAACTTCCCCGGCCGGCGGCGTAGGGATCGATTTTGCGGCTGTTGTTGGCCGCTTCGCTGCGGAAGAAACCGAAAATATTACCGCAGGGAATGGCCCTGATTTCATATTTGTCGCGATATCGGGCCGCCTGGTCGGAAACCAGATATTCCAGCACCGCCATCATGGCGTGAAGCCCGGAACGCTCCGCCCCGGAGTGATTGGCGGTCAACAGCAGATGGAATTTCTGGTCGTCGGGAATTTTCGGATTGGTGATGCTGATGGCGTAGATCGGATCGTTTTCCAGCGAATATCCGACCGTTTCCAGCCGCACGTATTCGTATTTTTCACTCCACAACCGGAGCGCCGCCTGATAAAGCGGCCAGGTGAGCTTCTCGACTCCGCGGACATTGACCCGGCCGCTGTAGATTTCCGCTTCCGGCGAGGCCGGACGGTAGGCGGAGGCCTGCCACGGCCGGGGCATCGCGGCGAGATTCGCGCGAACCTCCGCCGCGGCATCGGCGCCGGCCCGGAGCAGCGGCAGCGCCGCGATCAGAGAAGCCAGAATTCTTTTGCACAGAGTCATCTTGGCGCCTTTCACGGATGTGGGCCGGAGATCGGTTTCCGCTCCGGCGCGATTATTTGACCGAGTCGCGGATAACCAGCGAAACCATGGTTTTCAGTTGAATGGTGTCGGCCCGGTTGGCGGGGTTTTCGATTCTCTCCAGCAGCAATTCGGCGGCGCGCCGGCCCATGTGGGCGCTGGCCTGGCGGACGCTGTCGAGTCGCGGCGTCACGTGTTCGCAGAGCTCACTGTCGTCAAAGCCGATCACCGCGACATCGGCCGGAATCCGTCTCCCGGTCCGCTGCAAAAACTTCATCGCGATGATCGCCATCCCGTCATTGATGCCGAAAACCGCGTCGGCGGCGCGAAACCGAACTGCGGCCGCATCGTCCGTTCCTTTGCCGTCGAGCAGTTCGGCACAGGGGATGATCGCATCGGGGGCTACTGCGACGCCCGCCTCGCGCATGGTTTCAATGAAGCCGCGGATCCGGTCCCGGACCGAACTGCTGCCGTCAAAGGGGTCGGATACGATCACCGGTGCGCGGCGTCCGGTAGCGAGCAGCCGCTCCGCCGCCAGCACCCCGCCCTGATAGTTGTTGGCGCTGACGCAGTCGAGGTTGCCCGCACCCCTGCCGCTGTTGTTGAAGCAAAGCACCGGGATATTGAGCAACTGGAGTTCCCGCCAGATCGGCGAGGCCTCATCGGCGCAGGAGTCGACGATGATGCCGGCCATGCCCTGACTGACCAGTTTCCGGATCAATTCGAGCTCCTCGCGGTCCCGGACCTGCCCCGAGGTGTTCGGGGTCGGCTCGACGCTGACCGGAAAATAGCCGTGGTCAAGCAGGATTTTGCGCATGCTGACAAAGGCGTCGGTCATGAAATTTCCCGCATTCGGCGGAATGTGGGGCATCAGCACTCCGACGAATTTGCTGGACGGCGGCGACGACTTGGAGACATACGTGCCGGAGCCGACTCTGCTGGTGAGCAGTCCTTCGCTCACCAGCATCGACACCGCCCGCTGGACGGTCGGGATGCTCGAGCCGAACTCCCGGGCCAGCGCCCGGAACGACGGCAGCCGCTGGCCGGCCCGGATCCGGTTCCGGCGGATGTTGTCGAGAATCTTCGGTTTGACTTCGTCGCAGGTGACGATTTTTTTATTCATGGAGAATTAAGTCTTGAGGATATTTTTTTTGATCGATAGAATTGTATTATACACCGGCGGCGGACAGGTCCGGAAAGCATCCGTCACTTGACTTCGCCGAACTCCAGGTTGTCCGGCATCTCGGGAGCGCGGCTGCCGCCGTAGAGCGCCTGGCCGACGCCGATGCTGCCGCTCGGCCATTTGATCAGTTCCTCGCGCGACATCGCCTTGGCGGAGCCGTCGAGCATCCAGGCGTTGGCGGTTTTACCGGGATGGCGCATGTGGATGGTGCGGGTCAGTGAAGCCGGGGGCTGAGCAAGGTCGACACCGGCAAACTGGTCGCCCTTGGCGCCGCCCTGGAGCACGATCGAGTCGGTCAGGGCATAGTTTTTGCTCGGACTTTTCGGCCAGTACTGGACGACGCCGGCGACCATCCGGTAGCGCCACCAGTCTTCGGGGCGGCGCTGCGGCGAGGTATTTATATGCATCGCGCCGTAAACACGGCCCAGGCTGTAGGTGTTGACCTTGGTAATGCCCGGACAGCGCAAACATGCGGTGTTTTTGACGTACCCGCCGGACGGAATGGTCTTGCCGGAGTTGCGCCACGGGCCGACAAAGGAGTCCCAGCCGTTGATGATGGTGCCGCCGCCGGCGACGGCAAAAGTCTGGTCGGGATAATTGAGCGGCATGTAGCCCTGCCAGTCGTTGCCGTAGAGCAGCCAGCCGGTGCCGCACTGTTTGAGATTGCTGAGACATTTGGTGGCCTGGGCTCTCTCCCGGGCCTTGCTCAGCGCCGGCAGCAGCATGGCGGCGAGAATGGCGATGATCGCCACCACGACGAGGAGTTCAATCAGCGTAAACGTTTTTCTCATCTTCGTCTTTTCCTTGGTTAGTCAACGTAAAAGCGCCACAATCCCAATAGTGTATTTGCTTTTTCCGGGTAAAGTATAGTACACTTGATGATCGATGTCAAGGGCGAAATAGGGTAAACTTTGTTTTTTTTCGAAAAAAATTTTAAATCGTCTTGTTTTGGTCGAAAGGCCCGAGCCATGGGTAGATAACTCGAAGCGATTCAATATATAAATGAATTGTTTCCGATCCCGGGGCAGGGCGCTTGAGATCGAATCAATCCAAAAAAAATAGAAATTTTTCGCGATATGGGTTTGACATTTGATTTAATGTATTGTATACTTACCTCGCAGATCAATCAAGAAAGGTGGTTTTCATGAAAAGAGCCGGGTTACGGATCGCTGCCGGATTGTTGCTGATTTCAGGAATGCTTGCCGCCAAAGATATTTATGTCAACAACCGCGACGGCAGTGACGCCGCCGCCGGAGACAGCGAGAGCGCCGCTTTGCTCACCATCGCCAAAGCCCGGACGCTGGCCGCCGCCGGAGACACCATCCACCTCGCCGATACCGGCAAGGTCTACCGGGAATCGTTCAGCTTCACCCAGAGCGCCGGGCGCGCCGACGCCCGCCTGACCGTCGACGGCCACGGCGCCACCATCAGCGGCGCCGATCCCCTCAATGAAGCCGACTGGCAGCCGGTCGGGCCGGGGCTTTACAAAAACGGCACCATCTATGATCAGTACAAGTTCAACAAGGAAGTCATCTGGCGTTACTTCTTTGTCTTTGACGGCAAGATGAACCGGATGGGCACCTGCCTCAAAGGCAAATCCGCCCCGCTCAAGGAGCCGCCGGCGCTCCAGGAGGCGGAGTGGACGTTTGTCGCCGCCGAAAAAGCCTTTTACCTCAAGATCGATCCGGCCAAAAAGCTCGCCGACTACCGCATTGAAATTCCGGTCCGCGCCAACGGCGTGTCGATCCACCACACCGCCGATTTCGTGACGATCAAAAACCTCACCGCCACTCACGTCTACAACGACGGCTACGGTCTGAGCGGAGAGGGCAAAAATCTGCGGCTCGAAAACATTCGCGCCGTTGACTGCGGCGACGACGGCATCAGCGCCCACGCCGGTTCGGGAGCGAAGATCAAGGGATTCTACTCCTCCGGCAACGGCACCGGGATCTGCGACACCGGCAACAGCGAGACCTTTTACGAAGACGTGCTGATCGAAAATATCGTCGGCGTCGACCTTTACTTCCTGCTCGAGCGCAGCGGCAAGTCCGCTCACGGGATCAAAAACGCCGTCATCATCGGCAACGGCGGCAAGCAGCTGGTGGTCGAGTCGCCCAAACCCGACAGCGAACAGAGCGTCGAGCTCGACAATTTGCTCTTCATCGGCCGCCGGGGCGGCGACACCATCGGCCGGCTCTACGGCAATTCGACCGTGACCATCCGCAACAGCAGCTTCTTCAATCTCGACTGGTCGGTCAACAACACCAAACTCAATTTGGAAAACACGCTGCTGGTTGATTGCGGCAACAGCATCGTCTGCAAAGAGGGCTCGCTCGGGACGACTTCCGGCAACTACTTTGCGATTCGCGCGCTGCGCTCGGGCAAGAATGCGTTCTATGCCGCCGGGCCGTTCGCCGCCGCCACCGGCGACCGTACCTCAAGTTTCGGCAAAATCGCCGATGCGCCCGCGACGGTCGGGTTCAGCGCCGAAAAAATCAGTGACGAAACCCTCAAAGCGAAGGCTCAGGCCCTTCTCAACCAAATAAGGACGCAAGGCAAATGAAGAAATCGATTCTGGCCCTGGGCCTCGGTCTGCTGACCTGGAGCGCTTTCGCCGCCGGCGGCGACGACAGCAGCAACGCCTACATCAGCAGCGGTGACAGCCACTTCCTCGGCGACTCGCTGGCGATGGATTCCGAAAAATCGCTGTACGACGGCCTCGAAATGCTCAAACACGCGCTCGGCACCAAAATCATCTACTGGCGCGGCATGCAGGAGGCCGCCTGGGCTTACAAATCGATCGCCCGCGAAGACAACTTCCGGATTAACAGCTCCCGCAAATGGTCGTGCCATCTGATCATCGACCGGCAGATGGAGCCGACCATCGTCCGACAGGCCAAAAAGCTCGGCATCGAAGTCTGGGGCGTTTCCACCCTCGGCGACTGGGGTTCGAGCGCCGACACCCCGTGTTTCAACGATTTCCCGTTCTCCAACGAGTCCAAGCTCCGGATCGAACATCCGGAGTGGGTGCCGGTCGACAAGTACGGCAAGCGCCGCCAGGGCGGCACCATCGAACTGGCCTACCCCGAAGCGCGCAAGGCGCTGATCGACCTTCATATCCAAATTTACAAGGAAGCCGGTTACAGCGGGATGGTGTTTCTCACCTATGTCGAGAACTTCTCGCTGCGCTTCGAGGATGAGTACGGCTACAGCGAACCGATCGTCCAGGAATTCAAAAGCCGTTACGGGATCGACATCCGCACCCAGGAGTTCACCAAATACGCCAGCAAGTACGACTGGCACCGGCTGCGCGGCGAGTACGTCACCGCTTATTTGCGGGAACTCAAGGCCGAGCTCAACAAGCTCGGCGGCAAACTCGGGGTTTTCATGAGCGCCGACCGCCCCGAATACCCGATGACCTGGGCCACGCTGCCCCATTCCCACTCGACCATCGGCGCCATGTATATGGATTTTCAAACCTGGATCAAGGACGGCATCGTCGACAAGCTGCTCGTCTACGGCGCCGCCGCCCGCCGCAGCCAGTACCGCACCGCCGAGGAGTTTCTCTGGGCCGCCCGGGGCACGCCGGTCACGGTCGGCGTGGTCACGTCGTCGCCGTTTGACGCCGCCTGGCAGCCTTTCCGCGCCAAAAATGTCGAAATGATTGCGGCGCTCAACGAGGATCAGCAGTTCATGATGCGCGGCATCATCCCCGAGCAGACCGTCGAAGCGCTCAAAAAAGGCGACAAGTTTGCGCAGATGCGTTTCCTCTCGCAAGTGATTTCCGGCACTTCCAAGGCGACGTCCGACGAAGTGATGCCGCTGGCGGCGCAATCGGACAATATCGTCCTGCAGCGGCTGGCCCTCAACGCGCTTCAGGTGATCGGCGACCCCAAGGCCGCGCCGGTGGTTGAAGCCGCGCTTTTCAGCCCGGAAACCGGGGTCCGGAGCAAGGCGATCGCGGCGCTCTCCACCGTCCACGGCGAACAGTCGCTCGACAAGCTCTTTGACTCGCTCGACAAACTCGGCAACCATCCCGAGTGGGAGATGGCCCGCAGCTACATTCCCCGGATGAAGCCGTTCCCCAAGGAAAAAATCATGGCGGTCGCCAAAAGCCATCCCAATGGCGCCGTCCGCAATGTGGCTTTGCGGATTCTTCAGGCTCATCCGTCGCCCGACATGGTCGATTTTTACCGCGAACGGCTGAACGATTCCGAACGGTTCCCGCGCTATACCGCCGCGTTCAACCTCGCCGGGATCCCCAATTCCAAGCCGGCGGTGGCGCTGCTGCTCGAAGTGCTGAATCAAAACCCTGACGCCGCCATCCGCGACCGCGCCGCGGTTTCGCTCGGCCAGCTGGTCAAGCGCAACGACCCCGCGGCGATCGCCGCCAAGGTGGAAATCCTCGCCGCACTGGAGAAGGCTTTCCGCGCCTACGGCGACGGCAAGCAGCCCTCCGATCTGGAATGGGGCTACCGCGCCATCGGCGAAGCCTTCCTCTACTGCGGCCGCGACGGCGAAGCGGTGCTGACCAAGCTGATGAACAACGGCAGCGACAAGCGCCTTGCCGACTACGCTTGGCGCATCCTCGCCTACCGGGAAAAGGTCGACCACGAGGCCAATGCGTTCAATCTGATCTCGCCGCAGGAGAATGACCGGCTCTACGCTATGCGTCCGGCGCTGCTCAAAGATCAGAAAGTCGAGCGCCTGAGCCAGAACTTCGACGACCCCAAGCTCTTCACTCCCGCAACCGCCGGGATCGTCGGCGACGTCAAGCGCGGCTCCGGCCGGTGGGGAGCGCTCAATCCCGACAAGGGAGCCCGCATTACCGACGAAGCCGCATTTTCCGGCCGGCAGTCGCTGGCGGTGAAGCGGGGCGGCGGCGATATCCTCGGCTGGGTCACCGGCGGAGTGGTCGCCGGAGCCGACTTTGAAGTTGAAATGATGATCCGCCGCGATCCCGAAAGCGCGTTTGTCGCCGGCGCCGGCGCGGCCGGCAACAAGGTTGTCGAAGTGCTGGTCGGTCCCGACGGCGAAATCGCGCTCCGCAACCACGCGAGCGCCAAATGGGAGCGTGCCGGGGTCAAAATTCCCGACGGCAAATGGGCCAGGCTGATCATTTTCAGCAACGTCAATCTGCGGACCTGCGGCGTCGCGCTCGAACTTGACGGCAAACGGGTGAACGCTCCGGGCATGATGAATATGAACGGCGAAAGCGGCGTCGACCGGATCAGCTTCACCCCCGCCGGAAGCGTCGCCGGCGCGACGGTGCTGATCGACGACCTCAAAATAAGCGAAAAACGCTGACTATGAAAATCCTCGATGTCAAAACCATTCTCCTCACCGGGCCGTGCACCGGCGATCCCTATCTCTCGGCGGCACGCTCCCGCCGCAGCGCCGCCTTTATCCGGATCGAAACCGACAGCGGGTTGGTCGGACTCGGTGAAACCTACGCCGGTTATTTCTTTCCGGAGGGGGTGCCCGCGATCGTCGACTTTTTCAAGCCGATCCTGCTGGGGCAGGATCCCGAGGAGAGCGACCTCCTCTGGGAACGGATGTACCACTGCGGCAACTTCTGGTGCCGGGTCGGACTGGGCGCGACCGTGCTCGCCGGAATCGACGCCGCGCTGTGGGATTTGCGCGGCAAAATCCACGGCCTGCCGGTCTACCGGCTGCTGCTCGAAACGTGGCGCGACCGCTTCCCCGGGGCGGCGGATTTCACCGGTCACCGCAGGCTTCCGGCCTATGCCACCGGGGGGCCGAGCAACTACCCGCTCGACATGCTGGCGGGCAAGGTCGAATTTTATCAGTCCTGCGGTTTCAAGGGAGTCAAACTGGGCTGCGGCTCCTTCACCCCCGGGACCGGGTCGGAGATCGCCGCCGATCCCGCCGGGGCGGCGGATTTTGAAGCGGCCAAATGCTCTTTTCTGCGGCGGCGCTTCGGCAGCGATTTGTGGCTGATGTTCGACGCCCACATGGGCAACCACTCGGCCGCGACCTGGGATTTCGACACCGCGCTGGCGGTGGCGCGGGCGCTCGAACCTTTCAATCTGGTGTTTCTCGAGGAGCCGCTTCACTACACCAGGCCGGACTGGTACGGCGAGCTGACCCGGCGGACCACCACGCCGATCGCCGGCGGCGAGTGCCTGACCGCGGTCTGCGAGTGGCAGACGTTCATCGAGCGCGGCGCATTCCGCATCGGCCAGCCCGACGCCTCGTTCACCGCCGGGCTCTCGCAGTTTATGAAGGTCGCCGCGATGCTCGCCGCCGCCAATTCGCAGGTGGCTCCCCACGCCTGGGGCGCGGGCGGCTCGCAGATGCAGAACATCCATTGCGCTTTTGCTTGTCCCAACACCCGGATCGTCGAGGCCGCGCCGGCTTACGGGCCGCTGCATTACGAAGTGATCGGCGACAGCTTCCAGCTCAAAGACGGCTTTCTCACCGCTCCGGAAAAACCGGGGCTGGGCATCGAATTGACCGATGCGACCATCGCCAGATATCCTTTTGTCCCCGGCAGCGGCGAATTCAACAGCGTGCCGGGCAAGATTCTCAACGACTGAGGCAAATGATGAAACTACTGATCGACATGCCGGTCGAACCGGCCGGACTGGCCGAACTCAAACAGATTTCCGGTCTTGAGATCGCGTTGACTCCGGAGCCCTCGGAAGCGGCGCGTCCGCTGCCGGAGGAGCTGATCGCCGGCGCCGAAATGTTTTTCGGGACCTGCCTGCCGTCGAATCACCGGGCGATGGCCGCGCTCAAGGTAATCCAGATCGCCTCGGCCGGTTACACCCAGCTCCTCGATTGCGACCTCAATATCCGCGGCATTCGCGCCTGCAACGCGGCGGGGGTTCAGGATATTCCGATCGCCGAGTGGAATCTGGCGATGATGATCAATCTCCGGCGCGACCTTCCGGCGATGATGCGCAATCAGGCCGCCCGCGCGTGGGACCGCGATTCCCGTTTCCAGCGTGAAATCCGGGGCCTCACGGTCGGGATCTGGGGCTACGGCGGCATCGGCCGCCAGACCGCCCGCCTGGCCAAAGCGCTGGGCCTGACGGTTCACGTGATGACCTCCGACGGCCGGCTCAAAAGTCGCGCCGATTGCTATTGCGTCCCCGGTTCCGGCGATCCGGAGGGTATTTTCCCCGACCGCGTTTTCGCGCCGGCGGCGAAAAAGGAGTTCCTTGGCGGCCTTGATTTTCTGATTTTGTCGGTGCCGCTGACGCCGGGCAACCGCGGCATGATCGGCCGCGCCGAGCTGGCGATGCTGCCGCCGCACGCGTTCATCCTCAACCCCGCCCGCGGCCCTCTGATCGAGGAGCAGCCGCTGATCGAGGCGCTCCGGCAGAGGTCCATCGCCGGGGCGGCGCTCGACACCCATTATTATTACCCGCTGCCGCCCGGGCATCCGCTGTGGGAGATGGACAACGTGATCCTGACCCCCCACATTTCCGGCTCCAGCGGCAGCACCCGGTTTCTTGAGCGGATCTGGGAAATCTGGGTGGAGAACGTCAGGCGAAGGATATCCGGACGGCCGTTGCTCAATGAATTGAGTCCGGCTCAACTCGACGGCAAATGAGAATGATATGCACCATGCCTGACATCTCAGGCAATACAACAGCAAATTCGGCAACAGGATTGGCGACAATGAGCAACACTTATCACGTGATCAGTCACACCCACTGGGACCGCGAGTGGTACGAACCTTTTGAAAAGTTCCGCCTCCGGCTGGTGCGGCTGATCGACCATCTGCTTGAACTGGTGGAGAAGGAGCCGGAATTCGTCTTCCATCTCGACGCCCAGACCATCGTGCTGGAGGACTATCTCGAGATCAAGCCGAAAAACCGCCGCCGGTTGAAGCGGGCGATCAAACGCGGCAATATTCTGATCGGCCCGTGGTACGTCCAGAACGACCTTTTTCTGACCGGCGGCGAAGCGACCGTGCGCAACCTTTTGATCGGGGGCAAAATGGTCAAAGAGTTCGGCGGGAGCGACCGGATGGTGGTCTACACCCCCGATCACTTCGGTTTGGTTTCGCAGCTGCCGCAGCTCGGGCGCGGCTTCGGGCTCGACAGCGTGATATTCGGTCGCGGCCGGATCTGCACCCCGGAGAGCGGGGCCAAAGCCGAATTCATCTGGCAGGGCCCGGACGGGTCCCGGCTGCTGGCGATCCAGATGGCCAATTTCTACAACAACGCCCAGCGGTTCTCCGCCGATCCCGAGCGGGCGGCCGGTTTTTTCGAGCTCGCCCGCAAAAAACTCGAACCGGTGACTTCGACTTCGCAATATCTGCTGATGAACGGCGTCGACCACCTCGAAGCGCAGGAGAATCTGCTCGAAATTTTGCCCGCGCTTCAGCGCCGGCTGCCGGCCAGAGACCGCATCATCCAGAGCACCCTTTTCGACTTCTGCCAGGGGGTGCGGCGCGAACTCGTGTCTCCCTCCGTCGAGCCCGGCGAGAAGCGCGTCGGCAACGACCGCTGGATTCTCCAGGGCACCCTCTCCAGCCGGGTTTATCTCAAAATCGCCAACATCCGCACCGAAAATTTCCTTGCCCGGCGGCTGGAGGTGCTCAATTCGATGCTCCGGATGCTGCCTTTCGGCCGCGATGCGTATGACCGCGAAGTCCTCGCTTATCTCTGGAAGACGCTGATCCACAACCATCCCCATGACTCGATCTGCGGCTGTTCCCGTGACGCGGTCCATCGTCACATGGAGGATCGCTTCGCCCGGATCGCCGAAGCCGGCGAACTGCTGCTGGAGGAAAAAATGCGGCTGCTGGGCTCCCACCTCAATCCCGGCGGCAGCCGGCCGGACGATTATTACGTGCTCGCGGTCAACACCCTGCCTTTTGGCCGCACCGCGCTGGTCGAAACCGACGTCGATCTCAAAAGCGACGAGAAAATTGAAACATTCGGACTTTTTGACGACGCCGGCCGGCCGGTTCCCTTCCGCATGGTCAGCTCCGAAAAAAACGAGCGCCGCTTGCGCAGTCCGATCAATCTTCCCGGCCGGATGCCGGTTGACCGCCACCGGATCCGTTTCATCGCCGAACTGCCGGCCACCGGATACCGGGTCTACATGGTCCGCCGCGCCGAAAAGGTGGCGGAAGCGCCGGCGCTCCGTTTTGAAAACCGCTTCCTCAAAGTCGAAATCGGCCGCGACGGCCGGATCGACCTCGTCGACAAACGCCGCGGCCGTCGATTCGAGGATGTGTTTGCGCTGGAAGACGCCGCCGACTTCGGCGACAGCTATTCCCACCGCCCCGGTCCCGAAGGCGGCTTGTTCTCCACTCGCGGCCTGATGCCGGATCGCGTCGAATTCGTCGACCATGCGGTGGAGAGCGTGGCGCATCTCGACTACACGCTGCGGTTGCCGCGCGAAGCCGATCCGGCTTCCCGCACCCGTTCATCCGAACTGGTCGAGGTGCCGGTCGCACTCACGTTCAAACTGCGGCGCGACTGTCCCTATCTCGAAATCGATTTCAAGCTGGAAAACCGGGTCAATGACCACTGTCTGCGGGCGGTGGTCCGGACCGGCATCGACTCCGGCCGCACGCTGGCGTCATCGATGTTCGACGCGGTCGAGCGCGACAAGCACGCGGTCCGGCCGCAACCGGCGGACGACGAGCACGAACCGGCCTTTGAATTCGTCAAAATCCGCAACCCGAAGCAGGGCGGAATGGCGGTGCTGGTCGAGGGGTTGCACGGGTATCAGAATTACCGCGACCGCACCGGCGAACTCGGCATCACCCTGGTGCGCGGCACCCGCTACATCACCGGTTATTTTGAAAAGCCGCTTGACGACGACTGGATTGCGCCGGAAAATCAGTGTCTGCGCACCATCGAGGGGCGGCTGGCGCTGCTGCCGGGGGACGGTTCCGACTCCGTCGCCGACGAAGCGAGCGCGGCAATCGATTTCCTCAATCCGCCGCTGAGCCGCTCGGACAGTTGCGATCCCTTGAAATTCAGCGGCGGCCGGCCGTGCGTTCAGGAGAGCGACCTCTCGGAAATCTTTTTCCGCCCCGACCCATATGCCGCCGTGGCGCTGCCGCCTTCGCTGTCGCTCTGCGAAATCAACGATCCGGCGATGGTGATGACCGCCCTGAAGGCGGCGGAGCGCGGCCCGGCGATGGTGCTGCGGTTCTACAGTCTCGCCGCGGAACCCCGGCAAGTTGCGGTGCGTTTTCCCGCCGTCGCCGTCAAATACGTCGAGAAATGCCGGCTCGACGAAACCATGCCGGAGCGGTTGAGGGTCCGCGATCACGCGGTCACAGTCAGCGCCGGACCTCGCGAAATCGTCACTTTGAAGTTATATTTTTAAACCGAAACCAAAAACGCAAAGGAGTGTCCGAAATGACTGGAAAAACGATGTGGTGCGGGATCTTGGTTCTGTTGTCCGCGAAACTGTTCGCCGCCGATCCGGTGACAGTGCTTGAGCAGGGCTTTGAGGACACCGCCTTTTTCGGCAAGCTCTCGGTCAACGGGTACACCATGATGTCGCCGCAACTCGGCGGCTACTGGGGCGTCTTCGGCGCCGACCAGGCGGTGTCGATCAGCGCCGACCAGGCCGCGGTGGGCAAAAATTCGCTGAAGGTCACCCGGATGGAAAAAGCCCAGACTCTCGGGCTTGCGGTGCCCAAAAAGCCGGTCCCCGCCGATTCCGATGCGGAAATCGAAATCTGGGCCTACCGCCCGAACGGCTCCGAGCTGACCTTTGCCATCCGCGGGGTCGATGAGGCGACCAAAAAACCGGTCGAAATCGCCGCGCTGGCGACCGGCGAAAGCGGCACCCTGATGGTCCGCACGGGCAGCACCCCGCGCTGGCAGCGCAGCGGCTACAAGCTGACGCCGGACAGCTGGACCCGGATCACCGCCGCTTTTGACCGCGCCAACCGGAAGTGCACGTTCAAGGCCGAGCTTGAGGGCAAGACCGTGGATCTTGCGGTGCTCGATCTGGCGGGCGAACCGCGCTCGATCGCCAGTTTGACTTTCGGCGCAGCCCCCGCCAAGCCGGGCGCGGCGGTCTATTTCGACGAAGTTAAAATCACCGTGCCCGGCAAATAACCGGTTGGAAAGGATCTTCCGATGACCACTGTACGCCGCTGTATCCTGCTCGCCGCCGCGATGCTCGCCGGAGCCGCCGTCGCCGCCGCGCCCCCGGTCGATCGCAACAACGTGGCCTCGTCGCTCTATGGCAGCCGGGCCGCCGCGATCAACGCCGACGGCAGCAAAGTCGACGCTGTCAAAGTTCTCGACGGCAATTACGACGACGGTTCGGCAGTCAAGCTCGCCGGGGTGCCGGCCACGCTTGAGATCAATTTTCCGGCCCCGGTTCAGATCAATCTGGTCCGCATTTTTCCGGGGATGACGATCTACGCGCCCAACCCCTCGGGCGACTGCGGCATTGCCGACTACACCGTCGAAGGCTTCAACAACGGATACTGGCATCCGCTCGCCAAAGCGACCGGCCAGCCCGGCTACATCAAGTCGAATGCAGGCTCCAACGCCGCCTATTTCTACGAACACAATTTCAAGCCGACCACCGTTTCGGCGGTGCGGATCGTGGTGACCCGTTCCGGCGCCACCGGCCGGAGCGTTTCCCAGCCGGGAATCATCCCCGAGGCCGAACGCGGTTCCTACATCCGCGAAGTCGAAATCTACGAGGCCGGACGCTCCGGGTCCAAACTCTCCTGGTTCAACCAGGCCTTGAGCGGCGACTTCCGGCTGCCGGTCTACCGTTCGCAGCCGGTCGCCGAGCTGAAGCTGACCGGCATGCCGTGGCTCCAGCCGACCGAAGTCAAACTGACGGTCACTCCGGAAAACGGCGGCGCCGCGATCGAAGAACGCAAGCTGAATGTCAAGGCGGGCGAACACCGGGTCGAATTCGACCTCGCGAAGTACCCCGACGGCCGCTATCTGGTGACCCTCGCTCCGGTCGATCCGGCGAGCCCCCTCAAGGGCGACTTGAAGCGGATGCTGCGGATCGACCGCGGCAAACCGGCGGAGCTCCCGGCCGAACCGGTGGCGGTGGCGGGACGCAAGATCTTCCCGGTCGACGACTTTCACTTTGCCGAGCGGAACGGCGTCAAGGTCGATGTCGTTCCCGCCGAAGTCACCCGGGTCACCACCCCGCTGCTCGGTCCCGGCCGCAGCGTCCAGCAGTCGCGGGGAAGCGCCAACCTCAACTGCGACGCCGACGGCAATTTCGTGGTCTTCTTTTCCGACGCGCTCCGCAGCGGCAAGGATCGCAAATACCATTTCGCTTTCAGCAAAGACCTGAAAAACTGGCAGATCGCCGATCAGTCGCCGACCGGCAAGCCCAACCGCCCGATGCCGTCCCCCTTTGCCCCGCCGCCGCCGGCAGTGCCGAAGTGGGGGGTGAAGACCAAACTCGAAGACGCCAAAGTGCTCTTTTACGACCGTGAACGCGACGGCGTGCCGCCGCTTGCCGAAATCCGGATGCAGTGGTTCCCGCCCTTCGTCTGCGACGCCGCCAAATACGGCCTGGTCAAATGGGGTACCTATCCGGTGTGGGAAAAGCGGCCCGGCGAATGGCTGGTGCTGACCCGCGAACCGCTGCTGGTCGACAAATTCGAGTTCGGCTCCGACGAGCTCGAAACCGAGCGCGACAGCAACGACAACTTTGCCCCCCAGTTCCTGAGCGATGACGGCAAAACGCTGTTCTACACCCGCGCCGCCAAGCTCCGCCGCTTTGAACCCTTCACCATCGAGTACGACAACATCCGCCAGGCCCACCGGATTCTGCGCATCCACTACACCCATGACGGGATCAACTGGCAGCGGCGCTACCTGACGCTGCCCGAGGAGAGCGACCACTGGAGTTACCAGCACTACGGGCTCCATTCGTTCCGGGTGGACAAGGACTTCTATATCGGCTACCTCCACGCCTATCATGCGACCAAACAGCAGATTTACACCGAACTCATCTACAGTCGCGACGGCCTCGACTGGCGGCGGATTCCGGGTTCGACGCCCTTCATCGCCAACGGTCCGGTCGGTTCGTGGAACTTCGGGATGATCTTCACCGAGGAGACGCCGCTCGAGCGCGACGGCAAATTCCATCAGGTGCTCGGCTCGGTCTATCACCATCTCCACTTCTACGACTCCGGCAAGGACGATCTCTCCTACCTCAACGGCGAGTTCCTGCGCCGCGGGTTCGGCGGCCGCAAGCTCGCCGAAGAGTGGCCTTACTTCAAGGAAATCGGCGGCTGGGACGGCCTCGCCAAAGATATGCTCAACGCCAACGACGCGATCGGCCTCGCGGTCTTCCGCAAAGACGGCTGGCTGGCGGTCCGGGGCGGCCCGGAGGCGCGGCTGTTGAGCCGGGTGCTCGTTGCCCCCGGCAACCAGCTCGAGGTCAATGCCAAAACCGGTGCCGCTCCGCTCAAAGTCGAAGTCCTCACCGCCGGCGGCAAGGAAATTGCCGGCTACTGCGGCGACAACGCCGCCGGTTTCAGCGGCGACGGCACCGCCGCCGGACTCAAGTGGAGCGGCGGCAAGCTCAAAACGCTGCCGTCTTCGCCCTTCCGGCTCCGGATTTCGATGCCGGATGCCGAGTTGTACAGTCTCAAATTCGTCGCCGAATAACCGGGAGCAATGAGTCATCATGTCCGATGCCGCCGTCAACGTTGAAATCCCCGCCGCGCCGGAGCCGAAGCACTTCGTCAAGGGCACGCTGGTCTATACCAAAACCGGCCTGGCGATGCTTTTCCTCTGGCTGCTCTGGGGGGATTTCTGCTTCACCTTGATGGAACAGGTGATCCCGAGCATCATTCCGCTCAAGCTCAAGGCGCTCAATACGCCGAACTGGGTGATGGCGGCGGTGCTGACCGCGGCGCCGACCGCGATGGCGACGGTGGTGAGCCCGATTCTCGGTTTTCACTCCGACCGCCTCCGCACCCGGTGGGGGCGGCGGATTCCGTTCCTGATCATTTCGACCCCGTTCATCGCGCTCTTTCTGCTGCTGATGGCGTTTTCGCCGGAGATCGGACATCTTCTTTCGCGCACCTTGCTGGCAGGTTCGCAGATCGCGCCGGCGGCGGTGGTGATCGGCTGCATTGCGGTATTCATGATGGGCTACCGGTTCTTCGACCTGATCAGCAATTTGATCTTCAGCTATCTCCTCAACGACGTGGTGCCGGAAACCCATCTCACGCGTTTCTACGCGCTTTTCCGGATCGCCGGGATTCTCGCCGGGGCTTTTTACAACTACTTCATCTTTCAGTTCGGCGAATCCCACACCCGGGAAATCCTGCTGGGGGTGGCGGTGCTCTATTTCATCAGTTTCATGCAGATGTGCTGGAAGGTCAAAGAGGGCGAGTATCCCCCGCCGCCGGAGACGGTGGACAAGCGCAAAGGATTCCGTTCCGAAGTCAAGACCTACTTTACCGAGTGCTTCGTCCACCGCCTCTACTGGTATTATTTTCTCCACACCGCCTGCTGGAACATCGGCGGCGCGAGCTATATTTTCACCATCTTTCTCAACCTTTCGCTCGGAGTGACCCTCGGCCAGCACGGCAAGATTCTCGGCGTGGCGCAAATCCTCACCGCGATCTTGCTCTATCCCGCCGGCGCGCTGGCCGACCGGCTCCACCCGCTGCGGGTGATGGTCTGGGTCAAAATCGGGATTCTCGCCGCCACCGCGCTCAATATGATCTGGCTGGTCAAAACCTTTTCGCCGCAGGTCAATTTTTACATCCTCATCGGCATCACCGCTTTCACTTTGCCGCTCAATGTGATGTACATGGCGGCGATGAGTCCGATGATCATGCGGCTGCTTCCGGCCAGCCGCTTCGGGCAGTTCTGTTCGGCCTGCTATATGATGGTGTCGCTCTTCAGCATCCTCGCCGGGCTGGCGGTGGGGGTGACTTTTGACTTCATCCGGCAGTGGCTGCCGGCGGAGGTGTGGGGCCGCGATTACTGTTACCGCTTCGTCCCGGTCTGGACCTTCATTTTCTTCGGCATCGGCCTGGTGTTTTTGCTGCTGCTGTTCCGCGAGTGGAAACGCTGCGGCGGCGACGCCGCCTACCGTCCGCCCGGCTTTGACAACTGATTGCATCGCCCCGTCATTCATCCAGGAGAACAGCAATGAAAATAGACCTTTTGTCCAATCTCGCGTCCGAAATCGACCCCGCCGCCGCCGGCCTGATCACTGCGTTTACGGCGGCCGCCGCCGGAGTCGCGCCCGGCAAATATCCGCTCGACGGCGACCGCGTGCTGGCGCTGGTCCAGGAGTATGCGCCGCGCGACTATGGCCGCGCCAAGCTCGAAATCCACCGCCGTTACATCGATATCCATGTGCCGCTGGAGGGGGCCGAGATGCTCTGCTTCGCCTCGGTGGCGGCGATGCCGCTGATCGAGGACTTCACCCCGCGAAGCGACGATGTGCTGTACGAACTCGACCCCGCCGCCGCCACCACCATGGTGGCGGCTCCCGGCCACTTCGTCAGCTTTGCCCCCGGGGAGGGGCATTCGCCCGGCCTGCGCCATCCGGCGTCGCCGGAGCGGGCCCGCAAAATCGTATTCAAAGTGGAGGCCCCGGTCAAGCCGGGGGAAGCATCCCATGAATGAATTCACCGTCACTGATTTCGACCGCGAAATATGGGACGCCGAGCTGGCCGGGTTCGTCCCCGAAAAAATTTTCGACGCCCATGCCCATTTGTGGTGCGACCGTTTCGCCACTGCGGCGACCGCGTCGTCGGAGATGCGTTTCGAAGCCGATCTGGGCGTGCTGAACGATTTTTCGGCGAAGGTTTTTCCCGGCCGCGAAGTTCATTATCTGCTGCTGGGTACGCCGATCCGGAACATCGATTTCGCCGCGGATCGCGCCTGGCTCTGTGCCGAAGCGGCCAAGGACCCGCGGTCGGTCGCCGGGGTGCTGGTGACGCCCGAACTCGATCCCGCCGAACTGGCCGCCGAGGCCGGGAAGTTCCGTTTCCGGGCGCTCAAGCCTTACCGGCTGTTCGCCGCCGATCCGGCCAATTGCCGGATTACCGATTTCCTGCCGGAACCGCTGATCGAGGTCGCCGACCATTACCGTCTGACGGTGGTGCTCCACCTCGCCAGGTTCGCCGGAGCGGCGGACGAGGTGAATCTCGCCGACCTCGCGCATTTCACCTCGCGCTACCCCGGCGTCACCTGGCAGCTGGCCCACGGGGCGCGCGGCTTCAATCCGTTCACGCTCGAGAAGTCGATCCACCGCTTGAAACACCTCGACCACTTAACGTACGACAACTCGGCGGTCAACGACCTCTTCAGCCACCTGCTGCTGTTGCGGCACGAGGACCGGAGCCGGATCATGTTCGGCTCCGACAACATCGTCGCCGGCGGGGCGCACGGCAAATATGTGAGCTGGGGGCGTGGCTGGGAGTATTTCCCCGGCGTGCCCGGCCGGCCGCACTGTGACTGCCGCGCCACGCTGGTGGTGTACGAACAGCTCCGCTGCCTCCGCCAGGCGGCGATGCTGCTCGATTTATCCCGGAGCGAGATCGAAAATTTGTTTTATAACAATGCCCAACACCTTTTGCGAGGAGAATCAAAATGACCCGGACCGAAACCCTTTACCGGCGCGCCAAAGAGCGGATTCCCGGCGGCACCCAGCTTTTGAGCAAGCGCCCGGAAATGATGGCTCCCGACCTCTGGCCGGCGTATCACCGCACCGCGCACGGCTGCGAAGTCACCGATCTTGACGGCAGACATTATTACGACATGACCACTTGCGGGATCGGCTCGTGCATGCTCGGCTTCGCCGATCCCGAAGTCACCGAGGCGGTGGTCAAAGCGGTCCGCGACGGCAGCATGTCCTCGCTCAACTGCTACGAGGAGGTCGAACTCGCCGACCGGCTTTGCGAAATCCACCCCTGGGCGTCGCAGGTCCGCTTCACCCGCAGCGGCGGCGAGGCGATGGCGGTGGCGGTCCGGATCGCCCGCTCGACCACCGACCGCAGTGACGTCGCGGTCTGCGGCTACCACGGCTGGAGCGACTGGTACATCGCCGCCAATCTCGGCGACAGCAACAATCTGCGCAATATGCTGCTGCCCGGCCTCGACGCCTACGGGGTGCCGCAGGAACTGCGCGGCACCACCCGCACCTTTGCCTACGACGACCGCGAAGCGTTTCTCGAGCTGATCAAAACGCACGGCAACAAACTCGCCGCGGTGGTGATGGAGCCGATGCGGCACCACGCCCCGCCGCCGGGCTTCCTCGAGTTGATCCGCACCGAGTGCGAAAAACACGGGATTCTCCTCATTTTCGACGAAATCACCATCGGCTGGCGGTACTGCTTCGGGGGTTCCCACCTCAAAATCGGAGTCACCCCGGACATCGCGGTGATGGCCAAGGCGCTCGGCAACGGGCACCCGATCGGGGCGGTTTTCGGCACTGCCGAAGCGATGGCGGGGGTTAACCGGTCGTTCATCAGCAGCACCTACTGGACCGAGCGGGTCGGACCGGCGGCGGCGCTGGCGACGATTGCCAAAATGGTAAAAACCGACGCGGCAAGTTACGTCAACGCCTTCGGTTTCAAAATGATGAACCTCTGGGCCGAGCTCGGGGCCAGACACCGGCTCAAGGTCAGGATCACCAGCGAAGTCGGCTGTCTCGGCACTTTCGCCTTTGAGTATCCCAATGCCAATGCGATCCGGACGCTTTACACCCAGCTGATGCTCGAACGCGGGTTCCTCGCCGGCTGTGCGATCTATCCCACGCTCGCCCATACCGACGGCGTGCTCGCGAAATTTGCCGCCGCCGCCGACCCGGTCTTTGCCGAACTCGCCGCCATCGTCGCCGAAAACCGGGTCGAAGCGTCGCTCCGCGGACCGGTCGCCCACACCACCTTTCAACGGCTGGTGCGGTGAGGTTGATCATGACGCAGAAAGTATTCCAGATCGGAGTGGCCGGCGCCGGACGGACCGGCGGACTGGCCATCTATCTTGCCGGCCACCCCGGCATCGTCATCCGGGGCGGCTTCGACCCCGACCGGGAGCGGATGAAGTCGAAACTGGCCAGGACCGGCAATCCCGCCGCCATCCTCTATGATTCGTACCAGGCGATGCTCGACGATCCCTTGATCGACTGGGTGATGATCGGCTCGCCCAACCACTGCCATGCCGAACAGATCCTCGCCGCTTTCGCCGCCGGCAAGCACGTTTTTTCGGAGAAGCCGCTGGCGACCACGGTGGAGGACTGCCTGGCGATCGCCGAGGCGCACATTCGCAGCGGACGGCAGCTGGCGATGGGCTTTTGTCTGCGGTACGCGCTGCTGTACCGCCGGGCCAAGGAGATCCTCGACAGCGGGCGGCTGGGGCGGGTGGTCAATATCGCCGCCAGCGAGAACATCAACCCCGGCCACGGCGCTTATATCATGAGCCAGTGGCGGCGGCACCGGGCGCTCGCCGGACCGCATCTGCTGGAAAAATGCAGTCACGACCTCGACATCCTCAACTGGTTCACCGGCTCGCTGCCGCGCCGGGTGGCGGCCTTCGGCGGCAACGATTTCTTTGTTCCGGCCAACCGCGGATTGCTGGATCTGCCGGCGCAGCGGCAGGACAAAGCGGCGTTCCGCTCGCTCTACCGGCTGGAATCATGCTGGGACGCCGGGGTCGATCCCTTCACTTCGGACAAGAGCATCGAGGACAATGTGGTCGCGATCATCGAATACTTCAACGGCGCCCGTGCCCAATTCCAGGCGACGATGTGCAACACCATGCCGGAGCGGCGGATGTATCTTGCTTGCACCCGCGGCAATCTGGTGCTCGACCAGTACGCCGCCGACCTGCGCTGTCAGTCGCTCGACGATCTCGAGCCGGAGCGGGTCAACTTCGGCGAATTCCACGACGCCCATCTTGAGGGATACCAGAAAGTTCATTCCGACGCCGACCACGCGATCATGGCCGAGCTCGCCGAAACCATCCGCACCGGCAAAGCGGCGCAATGCAGCAGCCGCGAAGGCATGGCCGGCTCGGTCACCGCGCTGGTCATCGATCAGGCGCGAATCGCGGGGGAGGTGCTTCAGCTGGACGGGATCTGGCGGTCGCTCGGACTGCTGAGCGGCGACACCGGCGGCAAGAGCTGAACTATGTTAGGCTCAAGGAGCAACCGATTCGCGTTTGGTCAGCGACACTTTGACCTTGATGTGCATGGTGTCGAGGATCGCGTCGCCGGCGGCGATGCGGTCAAGCAGCAGTCTGGCCGCTTTTTCGCCCATCAGGCCGGCGGACTGGCGGATCGAATCGAGCCGCGGGGTGACATGTTCGCAAATGTCGCCGTCGTCGAAGCCGATCACCGCGATCTCCTCCGGCACCTTGACCCCGTCGTCGCGGAGCGCGGTCAGCGTTTTCACCGCGTAGGTGTCGTTGACCGCAAAGACGCCCTTGTGCTTCTTGATTTTCTCGAGGAGCCGGTCGCCGATCAGGGTCGGGCTGCCGAAGCAGGAGTCCAGATTGACCACCTCCGGCGCGGGAAGTCCCGCATCGGCGAACGTGGCGCAGAAGCCCCGGACGCGCCGGGAAACCGCATCGCTTTCGAGCTGGTCGGCGAGGATGATTGCCGGGACTTTACCGGCTTCGATCAGCCGTTCGGCGGCGAGCACGCCGCCCTGTTCGTTGTCGGAGGCGACGAAGTCGAACTGGTCGGCCGCCCGGCCGATGTTGTTGAAGCAGACGATGGGAAGGTTGAAGAAGCGGAGTTTGCGCCAGAACGGAGAATCGACGTCGGAGGCGGAGCCGACAATCAGCCCGGCCACCTCCTGGCTCATCAGCTGCTCGATCAGGAAGAGCTCTTCGCGCATGCGTTCTTCGCCGCGGGTGCCGCCCTGGGGATAGACGATGACCGGGATGTAGCCGTTCTGCTGAAAAACTTCGCGCATCCGGTGCTGGGCCACGGCGAGGAAGTTGTCGCCCAGCATTCCGGTATAAGGCAGCAGGATGCCGATCAGGCGGCTTTTGTTGTTCCGGCGTTCGGATACGTAGGTGCCGGAGCCGACTTTGCTGATCAGGATGCCTTCGCTGACCAGCATCGAGATGGCGCGCTGCACGGTGGGGATGCTGGCTTCAAATTTCCGGGCCAGCGCGCGGAAAGCGGGCATTTTCGACCCCGGCTCGAATTGCTGCTCGGCGATCAGGTCGAGGATTTTGTTTTTTACTTCTTCACAAGTCATCGATATGTCTGAGGTTTGATGGTTTTTGATCAATTTCCTATTAAAGTACTCTCTTTTCGGCGGATTGCCAAGTGACGCCCGGAAAAAAACAAAAAATATCACCCCTGTACAATCTCCGCAATCAGTACAGAATATTTCCGGCGGGGCCGTCACCGGCGATGTCCCTTGCGGATAACAACCGAAGCCGGCTTGAGAGATCAAAAAAAAGAGCAAAAAAAATACTTCCCGGATTGACTTTTGCCGGGAATCATCATATAATGTATTATACAAATCAAAAAAGCGAACAGGACGATTTTGGGCGGCAACTTTAGACGGCCGTCCGCGTCCGGAGCGTGAAAGGACTGACTCAAATGGTGTTGAAAAAAAGTGCGGCGTTGGAAAAGATGCGCCGGGGCGAAACGGCCGCCGCGATCAAGATCAATTTGGACGGAACGCGCGGGGTGAATCAGGCCGGACTCTTCGGTTTCGACTTCATCTGGCTCGATCAGGAGCATTGTCCCAACGGCATCAGCGAAATCGAACGCCAGTTCAACGCCGCCAAAGCGGCCGGCTGCGATGTCATCGTCCGGGTCAAGCGCGGCTCCTACTCCGACATGATCAACTTCCTCGAAATGAATTGCGAGGCGATCATGGTCCCCCATGTCAAAACCGCCGCCGAGGCGGCCGAAATCGCCCGCACGACCAAGTTCCACCCGCTCGGGCGGCGGCCGATCGACGGCGGCAACGCCGACGGCGGCTTTACCTTGGCCGATTACGCCGAGTACCGGCGCTTCGTGAATGAAAACCGGATGGTGATCATCCAGATCGAGGATGTCGAAGCGCTCGACGAGCTTGATGCGATCGCCGCGACGCCGGGGATCGACATGCTTTTCTTCGGTCCCGCCGACTTCGCCCACAGCCTCGGTGCGCCGGACGACTTCCAGCATCCCCGGCTGCTTGAGGCCCGCCGCCTGGTGGCCGCAGCCGCCGGGCGGCACGGCAAACTTGCCGGGACCACCGGCCCCACCGCCCGTTTCCGCGACTACGCCGCAATGGGCTACCACCTGATTTCGGTGGGGGCCGACGTGGTCGGCTTGAGCGAATACTACGGCCGCATCGCCGCCGAAATGGCGAAGATCAGGAGCGAAAAATGAAGCGGCAGCCCCTGGTCAAAAATCCGGACCGCATCCGCCTCGGGATCATCGGCATGACGCCGGGCAACGGGCACCCGTACTCATGGAGCGCGATCCTCAACGGCTACGACCGCGAGGCGATGACCCGGCTCTGTCCGTATCCGGGCATCATCGGCTACCTCGGCAAGGAGGACGTCACCGGCGTTCCCGGGGTCGAGGTGAGCATGGTCCATGCGAGTTCGTCGCGCGAAGACGCCGAAGCCATCGCCGCGGCCAGCCGCATCGGCGAAGTGGTCGACGACCCCGCCGCGATGATCGGCAAAGTCGACGCGGTGATCATCGCGACCGATATCGGGTCGGAGCACGTCGAACGGGCCCGGCCCTTTGTCGAGGCCGGGGTGCCGCTGCTGATCGACAAGCCGCTTTGCGACAACGCCGCCGACCTGGCGACGTTCGAGCGCTGGATCGCCGGAGGGGCGAAGATCCTCTCCTCAAGCTCGATGCGCTACAGCAAGGAATTCCGGATTTACCACCGCAACAGTTCCGAACTCGGTAAGCTCCGGCATATTTTCATGCAGATGTCCAAGTACTGGGAGACCTACGGCATCCACGCGCTGGAAGCGGTCTATCCGATCCTCGGCCCCGGTTTCGTGTCGGCGCGGAACTGCGCCGGGAGCGATCGCGACATCGTCGTCTACCGCCATCGCGACGGGTGCACGGTGACCATTGCCTGTATCCGCGACATTCAGTACGGCGCGCCGATGGTGCTGGGGGGGACCGCGGGCGTGAAAATTGTGGCGGCGACCGACACCTATCAGGCGTTCCGCGATCAACTCCTCGGTTTCGTCGGGTATCTCCGGACCGGGACGCCGCCTTTTGACTTCGGAGAAACCAGGGAGTTGATGAAAATGCTGATCGCCGGGATCGAGAGCCGCAACCGGGGCGGCGAGGAGGTGCTGCTGTGAACGTGATGAACATGCTTTCGTTGCAGGGCAAGGTCGCGCTGCTGACCGGCGGGGCCGGACTCTACGGACGGCAGATCGCCGAAGCGCTGGCCGAGGCCGGAGCGACGGTCTACATCGCCAGCCGGAATCTGGATAAGCTCGAGGCCGCCGCGGCGACTTTCCGGGCCGCCGGGCTCGACGTGCGGCCGCTCCCACTCGATCTCGCCGACAGCGCCTCGATCCGGGCCGCGGTGGAAACGGTTTACGGCGCCCATCGCAGAATCGACATCCTGGTCAACAACGCGGTCGAGCGGAGCGCCCTCGGCGGCTGGGACCATGAACTCGAAGCCTATGACAAAAGCCTCCATGTCAACGCCTCCGCTCTCTTCTACCTCACCAACCTCGTCGGCAAAGTGATGAAGAAACAGCGCTCCGGCTCGGTGATCAACATCGGTTCGATGATGGGCTTGATCGGCATCGAGACGGACAACTACGAGGGGACCGACATGAATCCCGATCCCTCGCCGATCTACTTTTACGAAAAGGGCGGCATGGTCAACTTCACGCGCTGGGCGGCGAGCATCCTCGGCAAATTCAACGTCCGGGTCAACTGCGTCAATCCCGGCGGGCTCTTCAATCCGGCCCAGCCGCAGCCGGCGCGCTTCGTCGCGAACTACTCCAAACGCACCCAGCTCGGACGGATGGCGGGGCAGGACGACCTCAAGGGAATTGTGGTGCTGCTCGCCTCGGACGCTTCAAGCTACATCACCGGCGCCAACATCCCGGTTGACGGCGGCTACACCGCGAAGTGAGCATTATGATTGCAAAATTGATGCTCGGCACCGTCCAGTTCGGCTTGAACTACGGCATCGCCAACCGCAGCGGCCAGGTGCCGTTTGCGGAAGTCGTGAAAATTCTCGCTTGCGCCCGCGAGCGCGGGGTCACCATGCTCGACACCGCCGCTTCTTACGGCGAGAGCGAGGAAGTGCTGGGGAGGGCGCTTGCCGAAATCGAGGGCGGCGGCGATTTCCGGATCGTCACCAAAATCACGCCGCTCGACCCCGCCGAAGCCGATCCCGGGCGGTTCGTCCGGGAGAGCCTCGAACGTTCGCTCCGCCGTCTGCGCCGCCAGACCTTGTACGGCGCGATGTTCCACCGCGAGGAGGAAATGAACCGCGCGGACTTGCTCGAATCGTGCAAAGCCGCCGGACTGATCGAACACACCGGCATCTCCATCGACTCCGCCGCGGTCAGCTCGATCGCGCCCGGCTTTGAACTGGTGCAACTCCCGCTCAACGTGCTCGACTGCCGCTTTGACCACTTGATCGCGGCGCACCCTGCGACGCGGTTTTTCGCCCGCAGCGCCTATTTGCAGGGGCTGCTGCTGACCGCCGAAGTCCCGCCGCACCTCGCCGCGATTTTGCCGTACAAAGCGCGGTTTGAAGCCCTGCGGTCGGCCGCCGGACTGGAGGCCAAGGAGTTCTACTTCCGTTACGTCCTGAGCCGGCGCGACATCGCCAGAGTGGTCTTCGGCGTCGACACTCTGACCCAGCTCGAGGAAAACCTCGCGATCGCCGCGCGCGGCCCGCTTCCCGACGATCTGATGGCCGCGATCGAGAACTGCCGCACTCCCCTCCCGGAGCGGCTGATTCGCCCCAGATTGTGGAACGGCTGAAAAGATGATCCGGCCGCCGATTTCCGGGCCCGACGGAATGCCGGAGCCTTTTATCCCGCCAGTTCCCGCCATGCCTTGAGCAGTTTCGACGCGCACATCGGCTCGGACAGATTGGAGCGGGGGGTGGTTTCGTAGCCGCCGCGGCCGTAATTCCACGGATTCGGGATATAGCCGCCGCCGCATTCGCTGCTGCCGGTGCCGTTGCCGTGGGAGACGACGAATGCCAGGCGGTCATGAAAAATATCTTTGCGCATGGTCAAGCCGATTTCCACAAACGGCTCGCAGGGCAGCGACGCAATCACCACTGCGTCGCCGAAAAAGATGCCGGTCAGGTGATAATTGAGCGGTTCCCGGTTGTTCCGCGTATTGAGCAGATGATAAGCGAAATATTTGAGGGCGAACGGCGTTTTTCGGGCCAGGTCTTCCGCGTTGAGGTCGTTTCCCGAAACGCCGACGACTTCGAGCTCGGGATAGCGGTCCATGACGGCCTGTGCCTCGGCGACTTCCTGAACGGTGGGATGGCGGGGGCTGACCCGGATCGTTTTTCCGGCGGTATGCAGCGGCGCGTCAAACGGTTTCAGCGACGGCAGCGCCTGCCAGATGGTGTCGGCATACCCTTTGCCGATGCGTTCGGCTTCGGCATATTGCGTCTGCGGCGCAGCGGTGGAGACGTCAAAGTGATTGATGTTTCCCGCGCAGCCGATCAGCGGCAGCACCATGGCGTCCGCTCCCAGCCGGGATTGCAGCGCGCGGATGGTGAATCCGGGCCAGTCGCCCGAGACGTTGCTGCCGCCGATGGTGTCGGCATGATTGACGATATTGGCCAGCAGAACCTTGATTTGACCGTCCCGCCGGATCGCCAGCAGCGGGATTTCGGGATCGATATCGCCCTCCGAGGTGCGGATGTCGGGATTCAGTTTGCCGGGATTGGTCATCACCGAACCGTCTTTCATCCAGTAACGGCGGTTGAAGAGAAAGCGGCCGTCGCGGGCCAGGCCGCCGGCGAGTTCTCCCTCGGCCATGCCGGCCATCGCTTCACGGAGCGCCTCGACGGTTTTCGCCGCCACGGCGGGGATGTAGGCGGGGTCGACGGCGCCGCGGCTGATGCGCACCTCGGGCGCGGTATGGGTATGGGTGGCGGTCATGATCAAATTGTCCGTCCGCACCGGTTCGAGACCGGCCGCCCGGATCGCCGCCATGACCGCGGTATACAAATCGTGCGAAGTCGTCACCAGGTCGTATTGGATGATGAAAGCGTTGACCCCGTTCTGTTCAAGCGCCAGCACCCGCAATTCGATGTCATCGGCGATCCGTTCCCACATGCGGATATTGAAATACCCGGCAAGTCCCATCGGCGAAAGCGGATTGATGTTGCGCCGGGCGGTTCCGAATTTGATTTGATTCATTTTTGTTTCCTTTGCTCAAGTTCTGCTGATGAGCGATCATTCATCGATCAAAGAGCTTGACGCTTTCGCGATGGATTTGGGTTGTAACCCTCGGTCCGGTACAGCGTATCGGACGAGGATCCGCGGCAAAAATCGGCTTCAAAGAACAAGCGGCGATCGATGAACGTGAGCGAATCAGGATCAAACGCGCCGCGATGAAATTTGCACCCTGATCCCCGCCAAGTCAAACGGCAAAAACGGAGACGGCGGACTTTTTTTACCGGCGGCCGGGAATTTGCGGCGCGCCGATTTCCCAGTTTCCCAGCGGGAAATGCTGCTGACAGCCGTAAACATCGCAGTCGCCGGGGCTGCCGGATGAACAACGGCGCGGCAGCACCACCTTGACGGTCAGGATCCGCTCGAACGGCTTGATCCGGACCTCTGCCGCCGGGACCTGATACCGTTCGGCAATCTGTTCCGGGGTGAAGGTTGGAGTCGCCAGCACTTTCGCATAGTCCGCGGCATTGTCGAACATCAGGTCGATGGTTATCAGGAACGGCCCGGCATTTTTGCTCCGGCAAACCCGGGCAAGATCATAAAGTTTCATCGTTGCCTCCGATTTCGATGGTTGCCGGATGGAATTCATGTCCAAGTTCCCGGCTCCGGATCAGGTGGTACAAAGCGAATTCGTACACCTCGCCCCCGCGGAAATCCGACGGGGAAAAGGGAAACGCCAGATTCCCCGCCGTCGCCTTGCGGCCGGGAAACGACTGGTGCAAGGCGCTGGAGCGGGCCAGGCTCACCACCGCGTCGGCCAGCTCCTGGGTCGGCGCCACCGCGTCGATCACCAGCCCCGCCGCCACCGCGCTTCCGCCGTATTTCAGGAAACGGAGACTGTAATCGCGGCGATTCAAATTGGCCGCCACCGCGTCCGCAACGCCCTGTTGCAGCGCGTCGAACGCCGCCAGCGCCGCCGGGTCGCGGATTTCGGCAACGCTGATCGCGCGATAGCCGCGGCAGACCGCGCCCTCGAGCTTCAGCGTCGGTTCGGCGGCCGGGACCAGCCGGGTGCCGCGCACGGTCACGACGCGTTCGCCGTGCGGCTCAAATGACGATTCACTCATGTCGATTTTGCCCTCCGGCTCATAAAAGCATTCCGGATCGGGTTGTTCGTACAGCGAATGCGCCGCGACCGAGTCGGGGGTGCATCTGCGGACCGGATTCGGCGGTTCCACGGTAAAGGAATCGCGGCGCAGCGTGACCAGCAGCGAATCATTCGCCCCGGTCGGACGGGCGCAGAGCGCGCCGCATTCGGCGATTTTGGCGGCATGGAGGGCCAACCCCGGCGGGAAGCCGTGCCGGATCGGATAGGCGGCGAACACCGCGGTATCGCAGCACCGTCCGCTGACGATCACGTCGACATCGGTTGCCAGCGCCTCGATCAGGGGTTCGGTGCCGACTTGCGCCACCGGATTGCGGAGCGCCGGGATCACCGCCGGGTCGAATGCGGGAGCCCCCCCGCAGGAATCGAGCCGTTTCCCGCGGAGCGAGGAAGGTTCGATATCGGTGTAAATAACCGCGGCTTTGAAATGCAGTTTTTGTTCGCGGGCAATTTCGCGGAGGATCTCCAAAGTCGCATCCACATGCGGCCGCGCCCCCGATCCCCCGGCGCTGCCGATGATCAGCGGAATCCGGCGCTTCAGTACTTCCGGCAGCACCAGACTCAGGTCACGCTTGACTTGCATGCGCTTGACGAATCCCGCGCCGCTGCCCAAATAATAGGGGCCGGGGTCGGTGGAGCCGCCGTCCACTCCGATGAAATGGAGATCCCGGTCGAGCGCGTCGGCAAGGCTTTCCGGCGCGTAGCCGTAACCCAGCAGCCCGCACAGCGACAGATAACGGATTTCATCCATGATTCACCTCGGTGCGAACGTAGTCGACGGGGATGCCGAGTTCCCGGAAACATTGCGCTTGGGCCGGTTCGACATCCCGCGCCAGCTGTTCGAAATAGTTTCTTCCTCCGGCATCGATGGCGACGAAGAACGGCCCGAATTTCTCCACCTCGAATACCCAGGTGGCTTCGGTTTTCCCCAGCTCGTTCAGAAAATGAACTTCGCGCACTTTTTTGACCTGTTTGCGCAGGGAGTTTCCGCTCAGGCCGATCTTGGACAGATAGACGCCGCCGACCTCTTTCAGCGCCTCGGCGGTGCGGACGCCCATGGTGGTTTTGCCGATCAAGGTGCGCAGCTTGAACTTGCGCACCACGTCGGCGCCGTAGCGTTCGAAACGGATGCTGGAAGTCGGTTCGATGCTGACGACTTCCCAGTCCTCCCCCGTATTCTTCATCACCGGACCGACATGAAAAAAACAGTTGATCCGCCCGTAATCGAGCGGCGGATAGGTATCATTCTCAATCGCCCGGATATGGAAACGGCTGCGCCCGGTGAAAATCAGACCGCTGACGGTCACGATTTCGCCGAGTTCAAGTTGCGCGGCGTCCTGAGCGGACAGAGGCAGTTTCAGGTCTTTCATCAGAGTTCTCCGGTGTATTGGATTGAGTCGGGGCGCAGGACGGCTTTGCAGCGGCGTCCGACCAGGCACTGGGCGTTGAATGCCACCGGCAGCGCCGCCGTGTGGGTGAGCGCGCACTCGATGTTCAGCGCCAGCACGGCGTTGATGCCGCGCGACCCCATCGGTCCGATCCCGAGTTTGCGCGACGCCTGGTGCAACTCGGTCTCCAGTCGGGCTACCGCCGGATCGGCATTGCGGACGCCGATCCGGCGCAGCAAAGCGGCTTTTTTGGCCATGGCCATGCAGAGATCGGCGGTGCCGCCGATGCCGACGCCGATGATCGCCGGGGGGCAGATTTTGCCGGCATAGCATGAGTTGACGATGCACTCCATGACGAATTGCTTGATGCCGGCGACGCCGTCCGAGGGAAACAGCATCCGGTAAAAGGTTCCGAAGATTTCAGACCCGCCGCCCTTCGGAGCCGCGATGATTTCCAGCGTATCGGCGGCTCCGCCGAACGCCAGGTCGATTTTCGGCATTCCCGGTCCGACATTGCTGCCGGGATTGCCGCGGTCGAGCGGATTGACCATCGTGGGACGCAGGAAACACTCGGCGGTCGCCTGTTCCACCGCTCCCGCCGCCGCGCGGTAAAGGGTTGCGAAGCCGCCCTCGATTTCCACCTGATCGCCGGCCCGAATGAAAAACAACGGGAATCCGGTGTCGGCGCAGACCAGCCCTTCGCCGCGGGCGGCCAGATCGGCGTTGCGCAAACTCACTTCGAGATGCCGCCGGGCCATCGGTTCGGTTTCTTCATCGAGGGCCTGTTCCAGCGCGGCGCGGACGTCAGGCGGCATTTCCACCGCGGCGCGGTGCATCGCCGTGTACATGGCTTGAGTCAACAGTTCTTCGGAAAACATCACAACCTCCTGAAATATCGGACCCGCCACCCGATTCCCGCACGGAATCAGGATGGTGTCGAGTTCATGGGAAAAATATAATGCCGCATATTGATTTTTTAAAAGTATGAATGTATTTTATTGATACATATAAAAAATCAATCCGCAATATGGCAAAACAATGGAACTGACCCATCTCAAAAATTTTGTGGCGGTAGCCGAAGAGCTTCATTTCGGAAGGGCCGCCAGGCGTTTGCACATCTCCCAGCCGCCCTTGAGCCAGCAGATCATGAAGCTGGAAGATGAATTGGGCGTGAAACTCTTCAAGCGCAGCAGCCGGGTGGTCGAGTTGACCGGCGCCGGCAAAGTCTTTCTCGAAGAAGCCCGCAGCATCCTCAACCGGACGCAGATGATGTCCGAACGGATGGCCCGGCTTGCCGCCGGCCGCGGCGGCGTCCTCGCCGTCGGCTTTAACGAGCCGGTGCTGAACACCATACTGCCGCAGGCGGTCAATTCATTCCGGCGCCGCTACCCGGAGGTGGAATTGAAGCTGTTCGAAATGGAGACCGCGGCGCAGCTGGTCATGCTGCAAAATCAGGAAATCGACCTGGCTTTGCTCCGCGCTTTCGGCGACAATCATGCCGGCGTCGCCACCCGGCTGCTTTACCGTGAAGCGTATCTGCTGGCGCTCCCGGCGGAGCATCCGCTGCTGGAGCGCGAAATTGTGCCGGTGGCAAAGCTGCAAAATCAGGAGCTGGTGATGTTCTCCCGGCGTTCCAATCCGGCCGTATATGATGATGTCCTGGAGGCGTTGCGGTCGGCGGGCGTCGATCCCCTGATCCGTCAGGAAGCCGGCAGCAAGGCGACCATGCTGTCGCTGATCCGCGCCGGGCTGGGGATCGGCATTGTCCCAGAATCCAGCCGCCTGACCGCCCCCCCGGGAATCGAATTCCGTCCGCTCGGGCCGGGTTTGCCGATGGTCGAAATCATGGCGGCCTGGAGTGAAGGCAATTCATCCGCTCCGCTGCGAAATTTTCTCGAACTTTGCGCCTGCCACGAAGTCAGCTGCCGGCAACGGCTTTAGGGCCGGCAACCATCGCCACTCCCCCGGCCCGGGAGGGGCGATCCCGGGTATCCCCCGCGTCGAAACGGGTCGCCTGGCCGTGGCGCCGGGTTGCGCGGTAAATCCTCTTGCCATGCTTTTGATGGTTATCCCCAATCGATCTTGAACCCTTCAGCGGTCCATTCGCGGCCCCGTCACCGGTCAGGATCCGTACAACCGGGGAGACGAGGTTGCGTTGACCGGGGCCACCGGGATCATCGCGCTGCCGGATGCCGGTATCCCGGCAAGCGGCGACCGGGCAATCCGTCAAGCCGTTCCGGACCTTCTTTCTTTCCTTCAACTTGTGAGGCGCCCGCAAAGCGCCCGGACGGGGGCAAATCATCTCCGTTCGCGTTACCGGCATGAGGCCGGAGGCAAACCCGCTGCAAAAATCATATTTTTTTCGAAAAAGGAGTTGACAAGTCGGTTTTTTGATATAATATATGTATAATAAGTTGAACATATAGGATGAAATATGGAAACACTGGACAATCTCAAGTCGGTGACTCTGGCAGACGGGGTGGAAGACTGCCTTTTGAAATACATCCGGAATTCCGGTCTGCGGCCGGGAGACCTGCTGCCGAAAGAAGCGGAAATCGCCTCCCGCCTGAACGTCAGCCGCAACATTGTGCGCGAAGGCGTCAGCCGCTTGAAAACGCTCGGTTTGGTCGAGGCGCGCAAACGCAAAGGCACCGTCCTGAGCCGTCCGAATGCCTTCGCCGGGGTCAGCAAGCTCGCCGAGGCCGAACTGTTCTCCGCCGAAGAGTGTCATCAGCTGATGGGGATCCGCGTGGTGATGGAGCTCGGCATGGCCAACTTCATCTTTGACCGCAAGACGCCGGAGACGATCGCCGAATTGCGCAAGGTCGCCGGCAAAGCGCAAAGCACCCAGGCCATCGAGGATGAACTGGCGTTCCACAGCAGACTCTTTGCCATCGGCGGCAACGCCATGGCCGATCAATTCCGCCACATCCTTTCGAACGCTTTCGAGCCCGTCTATCAAAAACGAATCTTCGTCAAACCCGAGGGGAACACTCCATCCCATCAGCAGATTTGCGATGTGCTGGCAAAGGGCACCCGCGAAGAGTTCCAGAAAATCCTCCGCGCGCACTTCGAGCCTTACATAAACTGGTGATTTTCCGGTTTCGCGGGCAAATACATGCAATCTCAATCCGCGCCCGGTTTCGCGGCGCGATCGCGCAGCGGCCGGGCTCGGCCGTCAGCGGGGAGCTTCAAGCGCCCCGGACGCCGGGCGGCGACGGAGAGATGAAACCATTGGCGGAAGCGCCCCCTCGATGAGGTCGGCAGGATCACAATAACGGAAAAGGGATGGTATGAAAAAAGCAGTTTCAGCGACGATCACGCCATTGCTGCCGGACGGGTCGCTTGACCGGGCCGGACTGGCAAAGGTTTTTGAGCGGAACATCCGCCACGGCATCGACGGGATTTTCATTCTCGGGTCGATCGGGGAGTGGGGGAGTTTCTGCGATGAGTTCAAACTCGAATTGGTCCGGGAGAGCTCGGCGATTGTCGGGGGGCGGACCGAGCTCATGGTCGGGATTTCCGCCACCGGTCTCGATTTGGCGCTGGCCAATCTCCGCAAGTACGCGCCGTACGCGTTCGACAGTTATGTCTTCATGCTGCCGGGGCGGACTTCGCTGCGGGACCCGGTCAAATCGATCCTGACCGTGCTGGATGCCGCCGACCGCCCGGTTTACTATTACCACTGCCCGCCCAACAACGGCATCGCGCTGTCGCTTGAGCAGTTCGCCCGGATCATGGCGCATCCGAACTTGAAGGGGATCAAAAATTCCTCGTCTGACATGTATCTGCGCCGCGAACTTTTGCTCTTGCGCCGCGACCGGGGCTTTGCGACGCTGCTTTTTGAGGGGCAGGAGTGGGCGGTCGATGAATCGCTGATGGTCGGCAACGACGGCATGGTCTGCGGTATGGGGGCGCTGGCTTCCAAGCCGATGGTCAAGCTGGCGCGGGCGGTCGACGCCGGCTATTTCGCCGAGGCGATCCGGCTGCAGAATGTGCTGATCCGGATTTTCCACGGCGTATACGGCACGCGGCTGGAAACGGTCTGGAGCGGCGAAAAATATGCGCTCTGCCGCCTCGGGCTCCTGAGTTCGCCGCTGACGCTGGCGCAGGAGATGGACTCGCTGACCGATATCCGGAAGCGGGAGATCGAACAATGTCTGGCGGATTTCGCCGCCGAGCTGGACTGATCATGCGATACCGCGAAAACAATGAGCTCCATTTGGATTTCCACGGCGTGACCAATGCCACGCTGACATACGTGGCCGGGAACTTCGGCGTCGACGCGCTCCGTTTGATCCTCCGGAAAACCGGCCGTGAAGTATATCGCTCGATCCGCGAAAAGCTGGCCCGGGGCGACGCTTCGGAGCTGCTCGAACACCTCAACTGGTTTTATTTCCGGGAGTCCGCCAAATACCATTTGACGGTCGCGCCGGATGACATCACGCTCGAGGTTTTCGAGTGTCCGGCCCTCCGCCAGCTCCGAAAAATGGGTTTGTCCCCTTCACCGTGGTTCTGCATGCAGACCGAAGAAGTCAACGCCGGCATCTGCGACGGAACGCCGTGGTGCGCCGAGTTGACGGTGCTCGGCGAGGGGCATTGCCGGCAGCGTTTTCACCGGGAGGAGAACCGATGATTCCGAGCGATCACTTTGTTCGTTTCTATAACGAGGTGTTTAAATTCCTCGATGAACGCAATGCGCTGGACGCATATTACCGCGAAATTTCACGTCATCAGGAGCATCATTGCCTGGAACTTTTCCGCACCCGCGGACTGCGCGGCATGTACGAATACTGGGATCACATCCGGATCGAGGAAAATTGTGAAATGACCCTCGACCTCGAACCTGACCGGCTGATTTTGACCATGCTCCGCTGTCCGAGTCTCAGCAAAGTAATCGACAACGACGCCGGCCCCTGCGCCAAATACTGCGACCACTGCCCGGGCTGGGTTCTGCCGCTGCTGGACAAAGCCGGCTTCAGCGCTGAGTACAATCTGGTGGATCGGGCGGTTCCCCAGTGCCGGATGGTCATTCGCCCCGCTTCGGAGGGGCCCTCGGAAGTGATCATGGCCCCGCTGCCGCCGCCGGAAACGGCGTCTCGCGCCTGAAAAGACGTGATTCGCAAACCAACCCGCCCCGGCGGGTTCGGGCACGGTATGCCGCCGGGGCGCGGGAACTCGAAGTCGGAGTCGCCATCCCGTACCTCTTCACCAGTTCCGGTAGGGTGCGGCGCGACGGAACCTTGGGGGCATTGCTGATCTCTCCGGCAAGACAAATGCCGTCCAAATTACCCCGGACCGTTGGTGCCATCGCCTTCAACTCCGGATCGGCGGTTCCTGCGGCCAGTTGGCACTGGCGCTGAAAAGCGGTCTTCGCATCGCATGAGGTCTGCGGCAACCGGGACAAGAGAGGCGGGGAGTCGTAAACTCGCAAAGAGCTTCGTGCCGGCAGGTCCCTTCTTTATTTCTCCGGCAGAAGAGGCACGCCGTACTCTCGACCATCAAACTGCGCTTCCATTTTTGCCTGGCCGGAGCACGCGCCGGAGAAGACCCGACGGGGATCGAGCTCAATTTTCGAAAATGCTTATTGATTTTTTTATGATTATTCTTGTACCCCAAAACATCGGTTTTTCGATGCACATCTGAAGTTAAAAAGGTTGTCGTCCACTTCGCCCCGAGGCGACAGGTACGCATCGGACGCCATATCGCAACCTCGCCGCCGGGGCGCGTCCCTCCATCGGTGCGGAGTGGACCGGCGACAGCGGCAACGGTTCGCGGCTTGGCCGAAAAATGGAAAACCCCAAAGGTCCCGACTGACGATATTGCAGCACACTCAATCTTCTCTGCGGATCGTCTTTGCCGCCACCCCGGGCCGCCCTTTCGGCGCCGAACGCTGGAACGAACCGGCGAAGGCCGCAACTGCCCGGCCGGGGTTCGATCTTCAGCGGACGAGAGCGAGCCGGAGCCAGGAATCGAACTGATGGAAGTCGGGATTCGGGGTGACCGGAGTGCCGAGCTGGCTGAGCTCCATGCGCTCGAGGTAGGCGGAGTAGTTGTAGCGCGAGACTTGCACCAGCCAGGGGCGGCTGAAGTCCAGGTCGCCGGTTTTGCGTTTGAGCTCCGCCAGCGGGACGGCGGCGATGCCGCGCCAGCCGCGGTCGCGGCCGGTTTCGTTGTTCAAACTCCCATCGAGTCCAAGTTTGACCCGGAAGCCGGGCAACGGCGTTCCGACATAACAGCTCGCCAGCCAGCGCCCCCGCGACGGAAAAAAGTACGAGCTCCGGCGGCCATTGGGGGCAAAATGGAGTTCCCAGTAGCAGCGCCCTCCCGGCGGGCGGATGAAAATTTCCACCACATCTCCGCTGCGGAAAAGAAAGTCGCCGTCGGCCTCCGCCTCCTGCACCAGGTCGGAGTCGGTCATTTCGGCGAAAATGAAGAGAAAATCCTCATTCCAGAGAAAACGCACCTGCCCGCCTTCTTCGAGCGCGGGATCCTCCAGTCCGGCCGGGCGAAACGGCAGCGCGGGCGCGCTTTTCCAGGCGGGATGGGTCGCGTCCCCGAGTTCGGCCGCAGTCCCGGCGGCAAAAGGCGCCCGGTGCTGCAGCGGTCCGGCCGCGGCCCCGGCGGCGAGGCCGAGACCGCAGAGCATGATCAACACGATTTTCAAGCTCAACGGCATATCCCTTTCTGTCGCGGTGTTTGCGGGCGGCCGGCGGCGCGCCAATCCCGGCGTCGGCTCAAGCCGCCGGGCAAGCGCGTCTCACTTGACCGATACGATCTCTTTCTGGAGCGGGGCCAGCTTCAGCGTCCGGCTCCATTCCCTGCCGGTCAGCGCGGGGTTGGCGCGCAGCGTGACGCTCCGCTCGTCATTGGTCGGATTGTAGACTTCAAAGTCCTGGTACTTTCCGCTGAAATCGTTGAGGGTGATGACGATCTCCGGATCGTCGGCGGTCACCGGATGCCCGAGCACAAGCCGATTGGGCTTCTGGTCGACATACAGATGAGTATAGTAATCTTGTCCGTCGTTGCCCGCAAAGCGCAGGAACGGCTCGTCGTTGAGCCGATAGGCGACCGTGCGCCGGGGATGGAGCCCGGTGATGCGCAGCGGCAGTCCGGTCGGCGCCTCGGGGGTCGCCCGGGTGCGCACGGTCAGCGCCCTGGCCGGATCGGCCTTGATCTCCGGCATCACCCGCGAGGCGGGGTTGAGCTCGGCGTCCTCCACCGACTCCAGCGCCGGAAATGAACCGTCAAAGCCGAAATGCTTGCGGATGCGCAGATAATCCGACTCCAGCCGGACCGGCACCGAACCACCGTTGGTAAAGAGCAGCGCATAGCGGATCACCCCGCCCTTGGCCAGTTTGGTCGGCACCCGGATTTTGAAGGTCAAACTGGAGGCGTCGTTTTTCGCCGAAGCGAACACATTGTCGCTGACCGCGAAAACGCCGCCGCCGTTGGTGAGGCCGAACGGATAGACGCCGAAATAATCGCCGGCCGCCAGTTTGAGGTTGAGATTACGGTCGGGGGCATTGCCGAAGGTGATGTTTTTGACGTTGCCGTTGACGCGGTACTCGCCGTGGGTCGCGCTTGCCATGTTGGCGACGGCGACTTCAATATAGGGATTCTCCAGCTCGATGTCGCGCAGGATGCGAATCGTGCCTTCGAGCAGCTGGCCATTGACCTGGCCCTCTTTGATCCGGCCGTAAATCGCGTATTTGCGCGCCGTGTAATTGAATGTCCGCAGGGGTTCGGTCTGCTGCGGCGGATAGCAGTCGCCCAGATGGGTTTTTCCGTTCGGGTGAATCCGCCCGGCGATGTCGTCGACGATCATCATATCCACCGAAGACATCACCGGGTAATGAAAGCTCGAAAGACTCTGCCGCCGCTCCTGCAATTCGCCCTTGATCGGAATCTGCACGCCGCCGGACCAGCTGGAGAAAATCTGCGCCCCGATTTCCAGCCCGATCGCGGTCGCGGCCCAGACTTTGACCGGCGCATAAACCAGCACGTTGGGGGCCCATTCGCGGTATTTCATCTCGATCGGGGTGCCGGAGACGTTGACGTTGCCGTGCGCATCGGGCAAATAGACGTAGGGAATGGTGTTCTGCCGGTCGCCGCACTGGTTGTAAAAGGAACCGAACTGCAGCGGAAGACCGGAACTCACCAGCACCGGGCGTTTTTCCCGCTCCACGGTGAGCAGCGGAATACGGATCTGTTCAACCGGCCAGCGGAACTCGGTTTTGAGTTGTGTTTCGGACCCGATCACCCATTGGCGAAGCACTTTTTCGCCGTCGTGGAGCCTGACGATATCGCCGGGACGGAGTTTCTCGAGACGGAAGGCGAGGGCGCTGCGGTTTTCCGCGGGGATATTGACGCCGAAGCCGCCGGAGACGGCGCCGAACTGGCCGAGCCGGGGACCGTCCTGGGTCGCGAGATACCACTTTTTGGGCGACTCGGTATGGCCGGAGCCGAATCCCTGCCCGATCGAGTAGTCGGCCAGTTCCTCGGCGTATTCGCCGGTGAAGATATTGAGCGGGGCATTGGCCGCCGTGGCGGCGATTGCCGCGGGAGAGTCGACGAAGGTCACGCTGAACGGGATCATCGACTCCATGTTCCAGCAACTTTTGAAGAAGTCGCCGAGGGCGTCGTCCTCCTCTTTGCCGTTGAGCCAGGTGAAAACCGGGAAGCCGGAGCACTGGCGCATCTCCGACCATGGATTCGGATTTTTGCCGGCGTAGGCGTAGCCGGTCATGCGCAAGCCGAAGTTCTTGGCGTTGAACTGATAGACGTTGTCCATCCACTTGCCGTCGCGGGTGATCGAGGGGGGCTGCGGGAAATTGGCGACCGCGCCGAAGGCAAACCAGGTGTTGCCGATCCGGTCGCGGCTCAGCAAACCGGGAATCGCAAGGAAATGGTCATCCGAAGCGGCGGCGCACGCTTTTTTGAGCTCCTTCCACTTTTCCGGGTTCATCATTTCCAGTTTTTCGGTGAAAACCAGAAATTTGAGGCCGCTTTTGCGGGCGGCCTGCGCCATTTCGGCGACCGCGAACCGGCCGCCGCTGAACGTCGACTGGGCGCCGACCAGCCCCGGCATCGCATCGAAATCGGGCAGGCTTTTGAGAAGCGGCGGCACTTTGCTCCAGTCGGTCGATTTGCCTTTCAGCACATGCTTGCTGTCGGGGACAAAACCGGGGTCCGCGACGAAGCCGCCGAAGCCCTGCGCCGCGCTGCGGCCGGCCAGAATTTTGACCGCCTGCAAAAGGAACGAGCGGTTCTGCGGCAGATCGGGGGTCGTCATATCGTCTTTGCGCCACAACATATGGTTGAAGATTTCCGGCGAAGCGCTGGAAAAGGCGCTGTTCACCCCATCGGCGAGCAGTATACCCTTGCCGACGTTCCGGACGGCGAGGTAGACCGGAAGCGAGCGATAGGTCGCCCCGGTTTTCTCCAGCCGCGGGCTGTTCCCCGGTTCGGCGGCCTTGACCGACATCGCGGTCTTTTCGCCGGTGGCGAGCACGGTCCAGGCGTTCTCATCGCTGAAGGTGAGCGGACTGGCGGTTTTCATCGCATCGGCGCGGGTGGCGACGCCGGGATAGCCGAGCATTTTGATGTTTTTGGTCAATTCATGCGGCTTGATCTGCCGGGTGGAGTGGAACGCGCCGATTTTGTCGGTTTTGCCGATGAAGTTGGCGACGTCGACCAGCTGCTCCTCATGAATTCTGGCGCCATAAGGCGCGAGGAAGCTGTTCATCGCGGGGACGCCCTTGCTCCACTCGCCGCCGGCGCAATTGAAGATGACCGAGCCGCCTTTTTCGAGGTATTCCTTGCAGGGGGTTTCAAAGACCGCCTGTTCGGGCTGGACTTTGCCGTCGCTGTTGATCAGCGGCATGCTGTTGATGACCACGACGTTGAATTTTTTGAGGTCGGCGAAACTCCGGATATCGGCATAGGTGCCGACCTTCACCTCATACCCCGCCTCCACCCCCTCGTCGTAGGTGTGGAGGCTGAAGGTGGTGTTCCATTCGCGCGCCGCCAGGAACAATACCGATTCTTTGGCGTCAACCGCCGGCGCACCGGCGAGGAGCAGGGCCAGGAAAAACCACGACAGCAAAAATTTCATGAAAAAAATTCCGTTTTCGAAAAAGCTTCGGTTCATTCCGCGACGGTGACTTTGACCTGATCAAGATCGATCTGGCCGACGGTTTCGAAGACCAGGGCGATGTCTTCATCCGGGAATCTGGCCGGAATCTTGACGGTGTACTCCTGCCACTTGTTCTCGAGGTCGAAGCGTTCGAATTCGGTGCTGCTCTTCCACTTTTTCGGAGCCGATTTGGCGACGTAGGTGTACGCCATCAGTTTGACGGCCGGATCGTAGAGGTTGTCGTCGCTGGTCACGCCTTCACCGCGCGCCATGAAGCTGACCGTATAGGCCCGGTTTTCGAGCAGTCCGTTGGCTTGCGCAAAGTGGGTCGGCTTGACCGAGCAGATGCGGATGAAGCGTTTGCCGTCCGGGGCGTCCTCATTGATCAGAGTCACCGTGGCCGGATTCATCGCGGGGTTGATTTCCCACGAGGAAATCCACTTGTTTTTGGGGAAGCTGAGGGTAAATCCCTTTTCTTTGAGCGCTTTGACATGGACATCCGGCATGGCTTGAATCTTTTCAAATGAGCCGTTGACGTCCACCACTTCGGCCGCCGGCACGCTCAAACTCAGCAGTACGCCGCAACCGAGAATCCAGGTCATTTTTTTCATAATCGGGTTTCCTTTGCCGTAAATTGTTTTTTTAAGCCGGTGATTTGGTTGAATGTTGCGGAAGCAGTTCAGAATCCCGCATTCTTGCCGTTGACGGTTTTCCCCCAGAAACTTGAGGTGTCGCCGGTTTCTCCCACTTCGCTGCTGTCGCGGTCCGCGTAGCGATCGCGCAAGGCATGGAAAGTCAGCGATTCGGAGTTGCCGCCGAGAAAACCGGCGTTGATCTGTCCGTGGTGGCGGAAATCGCCGAGCGAGACGCCTTCATTGGCGGCGAACAGCGTGGTATTGCTGCTGGCATTGATGCTGTAGGGGTCTTCATACCCGTATTTTTTCCCGTTCTTGATGCCGTACGTGTCGATCAGGATCATCGTTCTGGAGCTTTTTTTCGCCATCCCGAGCTTGCGGCGCGAGTAGCCGGAGACGGTGGCCGGCAGGGTTGCGGCGATGAATCCGTTCATGCCGTAGCTGACCCCGGCGACGGCTTCGCGCCGGTCGCTGGAACACTGGAGAACCGTATTCTTGTTCTTGCGGGTCGCTGAATTATCCTTGCTCAGTCCGATATACGGAATGACGCAGCTGTACCACCAGCCGACGCAGCTGTCCGGCGCAAAGCCCTGTCCCGCCTGCCACGCGCCCGGCAGATAATCGTCGAAGTCGCCGGCATAGGAAAGGATCGCTCCGGTCAACTGCTTGAGATTGCTGACGCATTTGATGCCGCGGGCTCTGTCCCGGGCCTGGTTCAGGGCCGGCAGCAGCATGGCGGCGAGAATCGCGATGATCGCGATCACCACCAGCAATTCGATCAAAGTAAAAGCCCTCTTTTTCATTCGAGCATTTTCCTTCCTTCGTCGAAGACGAGTTTTAAAGTTTTGATCTCGAGAGGCTTGAAACTTAAATTACGGCTGTCGCATACAACCCACTCGCGTTCGGTCAGGTCGGATTCGAAAAGTTGAAATGCGCCGTAATCGCTGCGCAAACAAGCCTGGGTCCGGTGGCCCAGATTTTCGTAGACGCGAACCACCCAGCCGCCGTCGACCCGGCGTAAACTCGACAAAGTCAAATTGGCGCGGTTGAACTCCACCATGCGCCTGGCTTCGCCGTCCACCTTGCCGAGCCCCGGGAACGCCACCGGTTTGCGGTTGAGGACGCGGCCGAGCGCCGGGGCGGTTTCCGGCTCCAGCGGGGAATGCGGCCTGAAGGCGAATTCGTATTCGTGGATTCCGTTGTCCAGCGCGCCCGGCTGCGGCTGCATCATCCCGTCGGCAATTTTGGTGCCGCTGCGCAGCAGGCTCGCCAGCAGCGCGCCGGCGTTCCACTGCCAGCCCGGCACGCCGTCGTTGGCCACCGCCAGCGCGGCGGCATCGTCGGCGCAATCCACCCAGTGCAGCACCGGCCAGTCCCCGGCGGCATGGCGATAGGTCTCCGCTGTGAATACCCGGCGCTGCGCGGCCAACTGGCGCGGCACCTCGAAATAGGGCTGCCGGGCCTGCGCCCCGAACGGCACGTCGCAGAGGAACTGCGTATTGGCCGGATCGAGCGCCAGCGGCAGGCGCAATGCGATTTTGGTGTTGCTGCCCCGCCATTCCAGCGTAAGCTTCAGCGTGAAATAGTCGAGCGTATGGAAAAACCGGTATTCTTTGCGGAACTTGAGCGAACCGAAACCCGCCCAGCAGGGTTCCAGCGCGCCGTTCTTCGACGGGAACGGCAGCGCCTCGCCCTCGGTCACGACGCGGTAAAAGACCGCGCCGCGCTGAATCGATTGCACGGTTTCGCGGGTGTGGGCCCGGCCGAACCATGGACTTTGCAATTCCTCGCTCCACATCGACCCGGTTTCGTGCCGGAAAATGATTTCGCCGAAGCCCGGATTCAAGCAGGACTGGGAGTCCATTCCGGATCGCCGGATCAGCGGGTGCGGAGTGGAAAAGTCGACCTTGAACCAGTCGGTGGCAAATTCAGCTCCGCACGGCAGTTCCGGCTCCATCGCGCCGGGAGCGGCGTCAAACGCCGCGATGCCGCAGCCCGGCAGCGGCGCGACAAACGCGAGGGTGTCGCCGGTGCGCTGTACCGGGAAATCACCGATCCGCAGATCTTGCGATGACGTAAATTCGACCAGCGCCGGACCGTCTTCGGCCGCCGGCTGCATGACTCGGAACCCGCTTCCGGTTTGCCCGCCGCATCGCGCCAGCGTTTCTTCGGCAAATGCCTGCGCCGAAGTTAGTTTGGCCATGATGTCAAGATTGGCCGCATCGGTATGGCAGCCGCAGACCGCATCATGGAATGAAGCCAGGCTCAAATCATGCCAGGCCTCGCGGCAGTCGACGGTGCACCCAACGCCGGCGGCGAGCATTTCGGCGGCGAAGAGCAGATTTTCAACGCGGCGGACGGCTTGTTTGACGCCGATGCGGGTGGTGTAGCATCCGGTGAAGGTGGGATTGAATTCACCATGCACAACCGGAATTTTCCTGGCGTCGATCCGGGCGCAGTAATCGTATACGGAGCCGAATTCGACCATCCTGACGCCGTCGGCCCGGTTGGCGGCGTCGACGATGCCGAAAATCTCTTCGCGCAGCGGTTCGAGTTCGGTCATGTACTGAACGAAAATATCGCCGGGGTAATCGCTGTTGCGCACTTCCAAGATCGACTCCCGGAGCTGTTCGAGCTCGGAATGGACAACCGGCAGGTTGATCGAATAACCGATATGGCTGACGAATTCGGTTGCCGGGGTGACGATGATCTCACTGCCGTCGGCGCCCCGCCAGCGGAACGGCACGTTGCCGGGAACTTCGCGCGGAAATGCCGGGCGGCGGCCGGGAAGCAGAAATTCGTAACCCGACTTGACCAATATTTGCGGCAGCTGGGCGCACATCCCGAACGCGTCGTTTTCGCATGCGATCCTGACCTCGACGCCGAATGTGTCCCGGTAATAGGCGCGTCCGGCTTGCAGGTTGCGCACCAGCGACTCGCCGCAGCACAAATTGAGATCCGGAATGCTGTCTCCTCCGGTCAGCGCCAGGCGGCCGGACGCGGCGGCGGCGCGGAATTTTTCCAGGATTTCCGGATGGGCGTCGAGGTAGCGGCGCAGCAATTCGGCCTGTTCGACGTAGATGTGACAATTTTCGTGGCGGTCGAGGTGGCGCAGCAGGGTGTCGAATTGCTTTTCGCGGATCGCGTCGTATCCCGCATAGGGCAACTGCCAGACCAGGTCGGAGTGGTGGCCGAGCGAAAGGAACACCCGGCTGTCGGTCGGAACTTCCGTCGCGACGGCCGCCGGTTCCGCCGCGGACGCCGGCGGATTCATGCCTTCGCAAACATAAAAGCCCTGTGCCCCGCGGCATTCGATCATGCCGTCGTCGACCAGATCTTTCAAGGCCCGGTGGATTACGGAAGGACTGACCTCAAAATAGGTGGACATCTCCCGCACCGTGGCGAGTCTGCCGCCGGGCGGCAGCTGGCCGTTGACGATGCTTTCGGTAATCGCGTTGGCAACGCGCTGGCGTTTCGGCGGCGGGGCAGCTTTCAAAACCATGATCGGTCCTTTTTCTTTGCGCTTGTTGGTTCTTTTTTTTAATTATAGCAAAAGAAATCTTTGATGTCAAGGCGAAAAGAACAAAAAGATACAAAAAAAGACAAAAAAAGACAAAGCCGTTTCGGCGTTTGTCCTGATTCCGCTGAAATGAAATATCGATGCGGTGCCGCATCTGCGAAGGAAAGCATGCAGGAAGGGAAAACCGATGCGCCAAAAGGGCAACGGGGCGGGCGACCCCCAACCGCGCCCGGCCGGGTCATTCGCCGCAAAGGAAGATTGACGGGGAAGGATATCCTGACCGCCGCCGGACCGTCTGCCCCGGCCCGGCCGCTGCCGCTGCCGGGGGCCAACTCAAACCCGCCGGCTTGACGGCATGACGCAACCGTCCGCCTGGCGTGAACGGGTCAAACGCCATCGGACCGATTTTCGCGGCAGCGGGCTCCGGGGGGCGTCACTCCTCGATCGGCAGCCACTTGTCGATGCGCTTGCCGTCGACGTCCATACTTAC